>DATBUG010000058.1:0-5621 GCA_036516315.1 Citricoccus sp. | reverse complement strand
CGGGACGGTCACCTGCGCCAGTCCCTCATCGCCCTGACCGCCGGATCCCGGCTCGCCGACCACAACGCCCCGCCGGCGGCCACCCTGCAGGTGCTCCAGGGCGGCCTCGAGGTCACCGCCGGCTCCGGTGGGGAGCAGCGGTTGCACGCCGGTCAGCTGGCCCAGCTGACCAAGGAGCGCCACGGGGTGCTCGCCCTGGAGGACAGCGTGTTCCTGCTGACCACCGTCACCGGGGTCGCCGAGGAGAGCCACGGCTGATCCGGTCTCTCCGGCCCGGCACTCCGGACGCGAGCACCGGGTCAGCGCTCGGCCCGGTCCCCGTCCGGACCGCTCGGGGTGCCCGGCGCGGGCGTGTAGTGTCCCCGCTGGTGCGGGTGGTAGGAGCCGAAGTCCACGGCCTCCACGTCCTGGCCGGCCAGCGCCGCCTGCAACCGGTCCAGGTAGTACTCCCAGCCGGGGCCGATGTCCGCCGCCATCGTCTCGAGGCCGGCGACCGGCTGGCTGAAGACCAGCGCGGTGCCCGCCCCGGCGTCCGCCGGGTCCAGGTCCACTCGCAGGCGCCAGGCGACGCCGTCGGGATCCTCGAGGACCACGTGCAGGCGGTGCGGCCGCTCGCAGGCCTCGATGGTGCACCGCCCGGGCTGGTCTGGGGCCTCAACCATGGTCACGTGGACAGACCCCGTGGCCGGGTCGCCGGTGTAGGTCCCGTACCAGCGGGCCAGCCGGTCCGGGTGCGTCAGGTGGTCCCACACGTCCTCGATCGCGTGCGGCAGGGTCCGGGTGATCTGGATGGTGGGCCCCTCCGGGCCCTCGATCACCCGGCCGGTGGGCTCCCGCGTGCGGCCTGCGCTGTCCATGCGGTCATTCTGGCACGCTGGGAGCATGACGGATCCAGCCCCCAGTGCCTCCCCGTTCTTCCCCGACGGCCGTTCGATGCTCGAGCGGATGCTCGCCGGGGACCCCTACCTCGCCGACGACCCGGTGCTGGAGGAGATGAACGCCCGCGCCGAACGGCTCGTCGAGCGCTTCAACGCGACCTCGGTCACCGAACTGCCCGACCGGCGGCGGTTGCTCGCCGAGCTGCTCGGCAGTTGCGGGCGGGACGTCGTGGTCCGCCCTCCCCTGCGTGTGGACTACGGGGTGCACCTGCATCTCGGGGACCGCACCTTCGTCAACGTCAACCTGGTGGCCCTGGACTGCGCCGAGATCCGCGTCGGCGCCGACGTGCAGATCGGGCCCAACGTGCAGTTGCTCACCGCCACCCATCCCCTGCAGCCCGGTCCGCGCCGGGACAAGTGGGAGGGCGCCGCACCGATCACCCTCGAGGACAACGTCTGGCTCGGCGGCGGTGTGATCGTGGGCCCCGGGGTCACCATCGGCCGGGACACGGTGGTGGGCGCCGGCGCCGTGGTCATCTCGGACCTGCCGGCCGGTGTGGTGGCCGTGGGCGTGCCGGCCCGCGTGCTGCGGGAGTTGCCCCAGGATCCCGACGGCGGCTGGTCCCGGCTCGCGGTCGACGGCGGGGATCAGGCGGCGGCTCAGGCGACGGCGGGTCAGGCGGCGGGGCCCGAGGACCCGGCCTCGTAGTCCCGCAGCGGGACGTCCCCGGACCGGTAGGCGGAGAGGATCTCCTCGGTGATGCGCCAGCCCTCCTCGGCACCGGTGGCACTGACGGTGAGGGACCGGTCACCCGTCAGGATCCCGCGCAGCACGGCCCCGTAGGCGCTGAGAGCCGGCTCGGGCAGGTCGGCGCGCAGCACGGTGCGCATCGTCCCGCGCGAGTCGAAGGCGCCGCCGGCGTTGAGCGCGAGCTCCACGCGGTGGTCCTCGAAGCCCACGCGCAGTGCGTCCTCGGGCGTACTCCCGTCCTCCGGGGGCCGGAACACCACGGCGATCTCCTGGCGGGGTGTCCCGATCGCCTTGCCCGAGCGCACCACCACGGGCACGCCCGCCCAGCGCGCGGAGTCGACCTCCACGGTCGCCTGGGCGAAGGTCTCCGCCTGCCGGGAGGCCTCCACGCCCTCCTCCTGCACGTAGGAGGGCAGCCGGCGCCCGGCCACGGTCCCCGCGGTGTAGCGTCCGCGCAGCACGGACGGGGCCTCCGGGCCGTCCGGGGCGGTGCCCACCGGTCCGGAGCTCAGCCGGGCGGCGCGCAGCACCTGGGTGGCCGCCGCGGGAAGGCCGGCCGTCGACAGGTCGCCTGCGGGGGAGCCGGCCGCCGCGTCGGTGCCGCGGGAGCCGCCGTCGGGAGCCGGGCGGTCCATCATCACCACCGCCATGGTCTGCAGCAGGTGGGACTGGATCATGTCCCGGGCCGCGCCCGTGCGGTCGTAGAAGTCGGCCCGGCCCTCGAGCCCGAGGGTCTCGTCATAGGTGATCTCGATCCGTTCCACGTGGTCCCGGTTCCACAGCGGCTCCAGGACGCGGTTGCCCCACCGCATCCCCAGCAGGGCGAGTACGCCGGGCATGCCCACAAAGTGGTCCGCCCGCACCACCCGGTCCTCCGGCAGGAACCCGGCCAGCAGCCGGTTGAGCCGGCGTGCGGAGTCCAGGCCGTCCCCGACCGGCTTCTCCAGCACCACCACCGTGTCCTCGGGCAGCCGCCCCTCGCCGTCCAGTCCGGCAAGCGCCCGGCAGGCCTCCTCGGTGACGGACGGCGGCAGGGCGAAGTACAGCGCGGCCGGCCCCGGAGCCTGGTCCAGGAGTCCGGCGAGGTCGCCGGCGTCCGTGGCGTCGGCGGTGATCCAGCGGGCGGAGACGGCGGCGGCGCGCACCGCCTCCGGCTGCCGGTCGGACGCGCCGAGGGCACCGGCGAAGGCCTCTCGCACGGTGGCGGCGAACCCGGGGTCCTCGCCGTGGCCGGCGCCGATCACCGTGACGGGGTGACCGGGCGTCCCGTCGGCCAGGCACTCGGCCAGTCCGGGCAGCAGCAGCCGGCGGGTGAGGTCGCCGCCGGCGCCCAGGATGACGAGGGTGCGGATTCCGGGGGCCGTGGCCGGGCTGCGGTGGGTCATACGGCCACGTTAGTGCCCGCGGGCACGCTGGCACCCCGGGCACGCGAAGGGGCCCGCCCCGGCCGAACCGGGACGGGCCCCTTCAGGCGTGGGGCACCGTGGTGCCTCAGATGCTCTTGCGGGTCTCCTGCAGCTTCTTGCGAGCGTCGCGCAGGGCCTGCGTCTGCTCCTCGCGGGCCTTGTTGATGGACTCCGCCTTGGCCTCGGCGGCGGCGCGGATGGCCTCGGCCTTGGTCTCGGCGGCCGCGGTGAGCTTCTTCGCGCGGCGATCAGCGGCGGCGTTCTTGCGGCCCACCCGGTTCACGGCGCCGTCCACCATCAGTGCGGTGCCGATGCCGAACAGGAACACGTCCTTGGCCACGGCGGTGCCCTGCTCGGTGGGGCGGATGCCGTCCGGCTCCGTCATGCCCTCGGTGTTCTTGTACATGGCCAGCAGACCCGAGGAGAAGGCGGTCAGCGCGGCCCCGGCGAGCCAGCCCGGCACGAAGGGCAGCAGCAGGGCGGCGCCCACGCCGATCTCCCCGGCGGTGAGGAACTGCTTGAACTGCTTCGGGGACATGTCCTTCAGGAACGGGACGCCGTTGGCGGCCATGTCCCGCATCTGCTCGGCCTGCTCCTCCGAGATCTTGGTCTTGTTGATCCCCGAGTTGAGGATGAAGGCGCCGGCGCTCAGCCGGAGCGGGATCTGCGCGATGCTCATGGGGTGGTCCTTCCGGTTTTCGGGCTGGTTCCCCCCTCACCTTATAACCACCCGGCCGCTGACGTGCACGGGCGGGCGCAGGCGATACTGGTCAGATGAGCGAGAACCTCTGGGCCCGGATGGTGGCCAACGATCCCGAGCACTCCCGCCGCTACGCCGAACGCTGGCGGACGCTGGCCGCGGAGGGCATGGACCTGGACGGCGAGGCGCGCCTGCTGGACGCGATGTGCGCCCGCGGCGCCCGGGTCCTGGACGCCGGTTGCGGGACCGGGCGGGTGGGTGGCTACCTCGCCCGGGCCGGCCACCGCGTCACGGGCGTGGACCTGGACGAGCACCTGATCGAGGTGGCGTGCGAGGACCATCCGGAGGCCGACTGGTACGTGGCGGACCTGGAGACCCTGGACGCCGCGGCACTGGCGGAACTGGGCGAGGACGAGCCGTTCGACCTGGTGTTCTCCGCCGGCAACGTCTTCGGTTTCCTCTCCCCCGGTTCCCGGCAGGACGTGCTGTGCCACCTGCACGCGGCGCTGCGCGAGGATGGCCGGGCCGTGATCGGCTTCGGCGCGGGGCGCGGCTACGACTTCGACGAGTTCGTGGCGGATGCCGCGGCGGCCGGGTTCCGGATGCAGGGCCGGTTCGCGACCTGGCAGCTGGACGAGTTCACCCAGGAGTCCGACTTCATGGTCGCCCTGCTGGTGCGCTGACCGCGGCGCCCGGTCACTGCTCCTCAGCGCCGTAGGCGTCCTGGGCGGCGTCCATCAGGCCCTCGATGCTGATCCGCTGCATGCCCAGCAGCGCCCGCTGCACGCGGGCGGCGGCGTCGCGGTCCTCGCCGCCGAGCAGCTCCGGCAGGACGGTGGGCACCACCTGCCAGCGCATCCCGAAGCGGTCCTGCAGCCACCCGCAGGCCAGCGGCCTCCCACCGCCGGCCGTGAGGGCGGACCAGAAGTGGTCCACCTCCTCCTGGTTGTCGCACAGCACCTGCACCGAGACCGCGTCCGTGTACGGCACCGCCACGGCGGGGTCGTTGAGGACCATGAAGCGCTGGCCGTCCAGGGTGAAGGACACCGTGAGCACCTGACCGGCGTGCACGTGGACCGTCTCCCCCTCGGGGGCCACGTCCACGGCGCTGTACTGGACCTCGTCCAGGTGGGTGTCCGGCCGGTAGCCGGCGAAGGCACCCACGTAGAACCGAGCGGCCTCCTCGGCCTGCCCGGAGGACCACAGGCAGGTGACGAGCTGGGACCGGGGTGCCGGCTCTCTCATGACGGTTCCTCTCCGTCGTCTCCGTCGTGTCGTCCGCGGTAGCTGCGCCCTCGCGAGGGGCGTGGGCCCATTGTCACGCCGCAGGGGCGGCGGACGCCACGGTCGGCCGCTGGTTCAGGCGTAGTTCGGCACGATCGTGCGCCGGATGGCCTGGGCGATCCTCGAGTAGTCCGCGAGCGGGTCCTGGCCCAGCACGGCCGCCCAGTACTGCAGCATGTCCTCCATGTAGCGGTGCCCGTGCCCGCCGGGGACCGCCACGGACTGCGGCATGTCCGTGGCGACCTGCCAGAACGTCACCCAGGGCATCCAGCGCAGGCTGCGGGAGACGTCCAGACCCACGCGCTCCTTGGCCCAGTCGGGCTTGCGCCACAACAGGTTCGGGCTCCACCACACCACCGGGTCGGACGCGTGCTGCGCCACCACGATCCGTGGGCTGTCCCAGGGCCCGAAGGGGACGCCGTTGTAGTCGGTGACGAGGTCCTCGGGCCGGGTGGCGAAGCGCACGTGGCGGCCGTCGTCGATCACCGGGGCGATCTCCGGGGTGCCCCGGCGGCGGTACGGGGCCAGGGACTGCCAGAAGTCGCTGAACCGCGGCAGCCCGGACCAGACGGCCCCGTCCACGCGCGCCACCAGGTCCTCCA
>DATBUG010000057.1:0-3336 GCA_036516315.1 Citricoccus sp. | reverse complement strand
TCAGCCAGACGTCCTCGCACCACGCGCACATCACCTTCATCTTCGGCGGGGCCTGGGCCTGGCGGAACATCATGCCGATCAGGCGTTCCTCGCCGCGCTCGGTGACGGGGACGACCGCGTACGCGCGGCCCGGGATCTTCGCATCGCGCCAGCCGAGGTAGTCCAGCTTGTCCCACGCGAGGGAATCGAGGTCCGGCAGGGTGGCTCCGGCGCGATCGCGCCGGGAGGCATTGACGAAGCTGGAGCGGATGGCCTCCTCCGTCAGCGGCATCATGGGCGGCATCCTCTCGTCGTGCAAGTCAGGGGGTGGTCGGGGACTGGTCCGAAGACTCGGCAGAAAACCCGACGACACTACCAGAGGTTTGGGGCGTGGGTCACAGGCCGGGTGGATCTCCCCGGTCTGGCACGGCCGGGACCTGCGATCGCGGGGGTTCCGCCGGTAGCAAAGGTGTCCGGATGCTCGCGGGACCCAGGTCTAGCGTGGAGGTGTGCGCCGCCGAGACCGGTGACGCCGGGACGGACATCGCCCCGCAGATGCTGTGTGGAAAGAGGTTGATGGCATGAAGGCCTGGCAATTCGTGGGAACGGGCAAGCCGCTGGAGCTCAACGAGGTCGCGGAACCGACGGCCGGGCCCGGTGAGGTCGTTGTGGACGTGAAGGCCTCCGGCGTGTGCCACTCGGACGTCACCACCCTGGACGACCCGGGGTGGATGGCCCTGTTCCAGCACGGCCTGCCGCGCACCATGGGGCACGAGTCCGCCGGCGTGATCAGCCAGGTCGGCGAGGGCATGGCGCACTGGACGGTCGGGGACCGCGTGGGCCTGGCCCCGGTGATGTCCGACGGCGACGCACTCGGCTACGGCAAATGGGACGGTGGCTTCGCGCCGAAGCTGCGCGCCACCGACGACAACCTCGTCCGGCTGCCGGACGAGGTCCCCTTCGACCTCGGGGCCATGGCCACCGACGCCGGCCTGACCGCCTACCACGCCATCATGACTACCGGCGGGGCGAAGGCCGGCATGAAGGTCGGGGTGATCGGCCTCGGCGGCCTAGGTTACATCGGCGCCCGGTGCGCCGCGCTGGCCGGTGCCGAGGTGTACGGCGCCGAGATCAACCCGGAGACCCAGAAGCTGGCCGACGAGATCGGTCTGGCCGGTGTCGCCGACTCGATCGACGCTTTCAAGGACCAGGGGCTGGACCTGATCGTGGACTATGCCGGCTTCGGCACCACGACGGCCGCCGCCCTGGAGACCCTGGCCGAGTTCGGCACGCTCGTGCAGGTCGGCATGGGCAGGCTCGAGTCCACGATCAACACCTACCCGTTGATCGTGAACCAGCTGACGATCAAGGGCTCGAAGTCCGGCACCAAGGAGGACCTGGCCGGCATCTACGAGATCATGCGCTCCGGCCAGCTCAACCCGCCGATCAACCACATCGCCCACGCGCAGATCCCCGAGGCGATCGACAGCCTGCGCGAGGGCGGCGTGATCGGCCGATTCATCGCGATGTACGAGGACTGAGCCCGCTCGGCGCGTCCCGCAGGCCCGTCCGGCTCACCGCGGACCGCTGACCGCCTGAATGGGTGACACGCAAACGGCGGCCGCCTCCCGATCGGGGAGACGGCCGCCGTCGTCGGTGAGACCGGGCCTGGCACGCAGGCCCGGTCACCCGGGGGTCAGCCCTTCGGGATCAACCGCAGGGGCATCCGTGCGAAGCCGCGCAGCACGTTGTGGATCCACGGGGTGGCCTCGCCGGTCAACTCGATCCGGTCCACACGCTTGGCCAGCGCTTGGAGCATCAACTCGATCTCGGCCCGGGCGATCGGCTGGCCCACGCACTGGTGCAGGCCCATGCCGAAGGCCACGTGCCCGGAGGCGTTGCGCTCCAGGTCGAACGCGTCCGCGTCCTCGCCCCACTTGCGCGGATCGCGGTTCGCCGCGCCCATGAACAGCAGGATCTTGGAGTCGGCCGGGATGCGCACGCCGCCGATCTCGGTGTCCACGGTGCTGGTGCGGTGGAACATCTGGAACGGGGACTCCACGCGCAGCGCCTCGTCCACGGCGAACTTCGCCAGCTGCGGCTTGGCCTTGAGCTTCTCCCACTGCTCGGGGTACTTCGCCAAGTTATACAGGGTGTTGCCGATGCCGAAGATGGTGGTGTCCACCCCGGCGGAGAGCAGCGCCCGGACCAGCAGGGTGGCCTGCTGGGGCTCGATCCGGCCCTCGTCGGCGACCTTCCAGATGTCCGCGCCGAGCCCGGTGGTGGTCAGGTTGTGGCGCTCACAGCTGTCCATGATCCAGGCGGCCACGCGCTCGCCCTCTTCGAACGCCGCGGCGCGGATGTCATTGTCCGCGCCGAAGGCGTTGAAGACCATCGAACCGTAGGGCAGCAGATTCTCCCGGCCGTCCGGGCGCAGGCCCACGGCGTCCGGGAAGACCTTCAGCGGGTAACGCTCGGCGATGTCCACGATCCCGTCCACCTCACCGCGGCCGGCCACCTCCTCGGCGAGTTCCTCGGCGAAGGGCGCGAACTGCTCGCGCAGCCGGCGCATGGTGGAGGGGGAGATGACCCCGGCCAGCCCGCGGCGCATCACAGTGTGCGTGGGCGGGTCGGACTCCAGGATCGACGGCGGGCGCCACTCGGCCTCCTTGCGGATGTCCTTGGGGCCCAGGCCACCGCTGGAGCAGTAGGACTCGAAGTCCGTGAGGATCTCGTACACCCACTCGTAGCGGGTGACCGCGTAGCAACCGTGCTGCTCCAGCCACACCACCGGCCCGGCCTCGCGCAGCTTCTCGTGCAGCGGGTAGGGGTTGGAGATGTTCTCGAGCGTGAAGGGATCGTCCGGCAGGGACACTGCGCGGGTGGGGGACATCGTGACGGTCATGGGAACTCCTGGTGGCGTCGGATCAGAGGTCGAGGACGAGCTTGGGGCAACCGGCGGCCGCGCGGGAGACGCAGACCATCATGCAGTCGCCGAACTGCTTCTCGTCCTCGCTGAGGATGGCGTCGCGGTGCTCGACCTCCCCGCTGACCACGGGGGTCTCGCAGGTGCCGCAGACCCCGCCGCGGCAGGACGAGAGCACCCGGACGCCGTGCTCCTCCACGGCCTCGAGGATCGTCTGGTCCGGGGCCACCGTGATGGTCTTGCCGGTCTGGGTCAGCTCGACGTCGAAGGGCTCGGCGCTGGCACCGGCATCCAGGCTCGCGGCGACGAACCGCTCGGTGTGCAGCACCCCGGGAGGCCAGCCCATGCAGTAGTCCTCGATGACGCGCAGCAGCGGCTCCGGGCCGCAGGCGTACACGAGCATCTTGGCCCGCGGCAGGGACAGCAGGCCC
>DATBUG010000056.1:0-2225 GCA_036516315.1 Citricoccus sp. | reverse complement strand
TGCCACGCCCGCGACGCACGGCCGCCCAGGCCAGCAGCGCGATGCCGGCCGCCACCAGCAGGCCGCCGATGACGTAGAGCGGGACGATCCAGGGGCTGTCCCCCGCCCGGTTGGCCCAGGTCACCGAGAGGTCCGTGGGGGCCGGCTCTCTGCCGTCGCGGGCCACGAGCAGCGCCCAGTCCCCGTCCGAGGGCACGCTCCAGCGCTGTTCAACCCGGTCCTGGGCCTCCTGGACGTCGACCCAGAGATCCGAGCCCTGGGGGTTCGGCACGCTCTGCTCGCCCTCGGAGTGCTCGACCTCGACGCGCGGCGACTGCCCGCGCGGCACGTCCGTGGCGATGCCGGTGACGGTGTTGTGGGCGGCGTCGCCCACCCAGGCACGGACGTCCCGCTCACGGCCCAGCATCACGGCGAAGTCGCCGGAGCCTTCGAGGGTGAACTCCACCGGCTCGTCATCGACCTCGTCGATGCCCGAGGTGATGACCGTCAGCGGGGCCTGCGCCGGCTGCTCGGCGACGGTGGCCGTCATGGTCTCCGGAGGAGCCCAGATCGTCTGCAGTCCGATGGCGCCCAGCAGGGCCGCCAGGCCCACCAGGAGGGCCACGATTCCGGATACAACTCGCACTCGGTCACCTGTCGCTGGGGGTCGGTTGGGGCCCACTGGGCCACCGTCCAGTATAGCCGGAAGGTCACCGAATGATAACGGCAGGTCAGTGCCGTAGCCTGTCGCTTGTGCAGGACCATGATCCCCTCGTCCCGGGGCCCTCTCCGGACCCGGAGTCCTCCGACGGTGCCGGCGCGGAGGCCGCCGGCACGGAGACCACCGGAACCCCCGCGGCTGCCCACCCACCGGGCCGGTGGCGGAGGCTGCTGGCAGGCCGCCGGCTGCCCGGCGCCCGGCCCCGCCCGAGATTCGAGGTCCAGCCGTCCGGCCCCTACGAGGCGCCGCAGGCCGACGAGGAGCACCGGGTCCGCCTGGTCAGCGCCGCGCGCCCGGTCCAGACCGGGTTCCTGCTCACCGTGGGCGTCGGACTGGCGCTGCTGGTGTTCGGCATCCTCTCGGCCAACACGCAGCTGCTGGTGTGGATCGCCGCGGCGTTGTTCATCGCCCTGGGCCTGGACCCCATCGTGCGCCGGATCGAACGCTGGGGGGCTCCCCGCGGGGTCGGCGTCGCCGCCGCCGTCCTGCTGCTCGCCGCGGTCCTGTCCGCCTTCTTCTCCCTGCTCATCCCCACGGTGGTGGAGCAGACCACCGCGTTCGTCAACGACCTGCCCGGTATGGTCTCCGACTTCCTGGAGTCCCAGTTCTTCCACGACCTGGACTCCCAGTTCGGCATCCGGGAGATCGCCGAGACGGAGATGGAGAAGTTCGTCGCGGACTCGGCGAACGTCACCGCACTCTTCGGCGGCCTGTTCGGGGTGGGCAGCGCGATCGTCAACACGGGGTTCTCCGTGCTGATCGTCCTGGTGCTCACCCTGTACTTCCTCGCCTCCCTGCCGTCCATGAAGTTCTGGGCCTACCGCCTCGCGCCCCGGTCCCGGCGGCACCGCGTGGAGTACCTGGGCGAGGAGATCACCTCCTCCGTGGGCTTCTACGTCATCGGCCAGTCCGTGGTGGCCGTCCTCAACGGCCTCGTGGCGTTCGTCGCCATCTGGATCGCCGGCATCCCCTTCGGGGCGCTGCTGGCGTTCTTCGCGGGGCTGATGGCGTTCATCCCGCTCGTGGGTGCGCTGACGGGCGGGATCGTCATCACGCTCGTGGCACTCGTCACCGGCTGGCAGGAGGCGCTGGTCTTCGCGGCGATCTACTTCATCTACCTGCAGGTCGAGGCCTACTTCGTCTCCCCGCGGGTGATGAGCAGGGCCGTGGCCGTGCCCGGCTCGGTGGCGGTCATCGCGGTGATCGCCGGCGCGGCACTGCTCGGGGTGCTGGGCGCGCTGATGGCCATCCCGCTGGCAGCCGGCGTCATGCTCGTGGTCAAGGAGGTCCTGCTCCCGCGGCAGGACCGGCTCTAGGACTGGCCCGGACCCGGTCAGCGGGCGGCGACCCACCCGTCCCAGGTGGTGGGCAGCGTGACGGGCCGTCCCAGGGCCGTGGCGGCGAGCTCCTCGAGGGCCCGGCGGGTGTGGGCCCGTCCCACCCATAGGTGCCGGGCCCCGGTGACGCCGACCACCTCGGCCTGCGGGACCCGGGCGAACCGGCGCGCCGCCTCGTCCGGGCGCAG
>DATBUG010000055.1:0-10855 GCA_036516315.1 Citricoccus sp. | reverse complement strand
TCCAGGCTCGCGGCGACGAACCGCTCGGTGTGCAGCACCCCGGGAGGCCAGCCCATGCAGTAGTCCTCGATGACGCGCAGCAGCGGCTCCGGGCCGCAGGCGTACACGAGCATCTTGGCCCGCGGCAGGGACAGCAGGCCCTCGAGGTCGATCCGGCCGACCTCGTCCTCCGGGAAGAGCAGGATCCTGTCCCCGTAGCGCTCCACGAGCTCCTCGGCGAAGGCCATGGACGCCCGGGAGCGCCCGCCGTAGGCCAGGCGCCACTCGCGCCCGGCGGCCTCCGCGGCCTCGATCATCGGCAGGATCGGGGTGATGCCGATGCCGCCGGCGATGAACAGGTACTTGCGGGAGTCCACGAAGGGGAAGTTGTTGCGCGGCCCGTTGATCCGGACCACGTCGCCCTCGGCGAGGTTCAGGTGCACGTACTCCGAGCCGCCGCGGGAGTCCCGGGTGTGCAGCACCGAGACCTGGATGCGGCTGCGGTCGGCCAGCGGCGAGCACAGGGAGTACTGGCGCGTGTGCTCCGGCAGCACGAGGTCGATGTGCGCACCGGGCTCCCAGCGGGCGAACTCGGAGCCGTCCAGGGTGCGCAGGGTCAGGCGGCGGACGCCCTCGGCGAGCTCCTCGAGGCGCTCGACGACGACTTCCTCGAGCTCGTGCCGGGCCCGGGCCGCGGCGCCCTCGGCCACGGCGGCACCGGAGGCGGTGTCATGGATGGTCTGCATGGTCTCTCCTTCAGGCGGCGGGGCGTCAGGCGGCCGGGGCGGCCATCGCGGTGACGGTGCGGTGGGCCAGCAGGCCGCCGTCCACGCACAGGTCGGTGCCGTTGAGCCAGGCGGCCTGCTCGGAAAGCAGGAAGGCGACCGCCTGGGCGATGTCCTCGGGCTGGCCGGCCCGGCCCAGCAGGGCGACGGCGCCCTCGACCTTCTCGCGGCCGTGGTCCTTCTTGAAGTCCTCCAGGATGGGCGTCTGCACCGGTCCGGGGCTCACGGAGTTCACCCGGACCCGGCCCAGGTTCTCGGCGGCCTGCACCTGGGTCAGCCAGCGCACGCACTCCTTGGAGAACCGGTAGGAGTTCCCGGTGACCTCGGGGTCCCCGGCGACGGCGGCGATCGCCTCCGCGGCCTCGCCCTGCACGAAGTGGGCGAGTTCCTCCCGGCGCTCGGCCCAGCCGTTGGCGACGTTCGAGGCCAGGTTCACGACGGCGCCGCCGTCGGCGATCCGCGGCAGCAGCAGGCGGGTCAGGTCCCGCACGCCGAACACGTTGACCGCCAGCACCGTCTGCCACGGCGCGGTGCCGGGCACCCCGGCGATGTTCAGCAGCCCGTCGAGGCGCTCAGGCACGCGGTCGGCGACGGCGGCCACGCCCTCGGCGGTGGAGAGGTCACCCTGGATGAAGGTCCCGGTGAATGCGGCGGGGACGTTGCGGTCCACGCCGATCACGGTGGCCCCGTCACGCTGGAGCAGGGCGGCCGTGGCGGCCCCGATGCCCGAGGCGACGCCGGTGACGACGAGCGTCTTCCCATCGAGGGTCATGGGTGTGTCCTTCCGGTGGTGCGCATCCGATCCTCCGCGCGGGATCCGAGGACTCGGAGTGCGTCAGGATGATGATGCCTGCTGGCGGTGTTTCCACCCACTATGTGGCGTCGCGCACGCCGGCATCAGCCCAAGTTTTTACTGGACGAAAAGACACGTGGGGTGGCTCACAGGCCTGCCCGCAAGCTGGACCCTGAGAATGCATGCCCGCCGGCCGTTAGCCGGCCGGTGTGGGAGCCGCAGAGCCCGAGGAGGACGCGTGACCGCGACGTACGAAGTGATCGACCCGGCGACCCTGGAGGCGGTGGGTGACGTCCCGCTGCACCAGCCCGAGGACGTCGAGCGCGCCATCGCCGCCGCCCAGCGGGTCGCGCGGTCCTGGGCCGCGGACCGGGAGGCCCGCCGGACCGCCCTGCGTTCGGCCGCGGCCGCCGTCGAGGCCGAGGCGGAGGACCTGGGGCGGGTGCTGTCCCTGGAGCAGGGCAAGGTGCTCGGCGAGGCCGTGCAGGAGTTCCGGGTCGCGGCCGGGCTGCTGCGCCACTACGCGGAGCTGGACTGGGCCGAGTCCGAGACGCTGCCGGAGCGCGAGGGCCGCCAGGTGCAGGTCCAGTACGCGCCGGTCGGGCTGGTGGGGGCCATCACCCCGTGGAACTTCCCCATCTCGCTGTTGGCCGTGAAGCTGGCGCCCGCGCTGGTGGCCGGCTGCACCGTGATCGCCAAGCCAGCCCCCTCGACCCCGATGTCCACCCGGGCCCTAGCCGAGGTGCTGAACCGGTTCCTGCCGGCCGGCGTGCTGCAGGTCGTCACCGGCCGTGGCGTGCTCTCCCGGGCGCTGTCCGAGCTGCCCGGGGTCCGGAAGATCTCCTTCACCGGCTCCACCGAGATCGGTGCGGCGATCATGGCGCAGGCCGCGCCCACCGTGAAGAAGGTGACCCTGGAGCTCGGCGGCAACGACCCGGCGATCGTGCTGCCGGACGCGGACCTGGACGTCACCGCCCGCCGGATCGTGGGCTCGGCGTTCCGCAATGCCGGCCAGGTCTGCATGGCGGTCAAGCGGGTCTACGTGCCGCGCGCCCAGGCCAGCGCACTGACCGAGGCGCTCGTGGAGGCCGCCGCCGCCCTGCGGGTGGGCCACGGCGTGGCCGAGGGCACCACCATGGGGCCCATGCACACCAGCGCCCAGCAGCAGCTGGTGCAGGACTATGTCTCCCGGGCCGTGGCCGAGGGTGGGCGGATCGCCCACGGTGGCCGCCAGGGCACGGACCTGCCTGGGTATTTCCTGGAGCCGACGATCGTGGCCGACGCCCCGCCGGCCGCCGAGCTGGTCGCCTGCGAGCAGTTCGGCGCCGCGTTGCCGGTGGTGTCCTACGACGACCTGGACGCCACGATCGATGAGCTGAACGCCCAGGAGTTCGGCCTGGGTGCCTCGGTCTGGTCCCCGGACCTGGACCGGGCCCACGAGGTCGCCTCCCGCCTGGAGGTCGGCACCGCGTGGATCAACCAGCACACCGTCGTGGAGCTGGACGCGCCCTTCGGTGGCTGGAAGGGCTCGGGCCTGGGCCGCGAGCGCGGCCGCTGGGGTCTGCAGGAGTACCTCGAGCCGCGCACCGTGAACGCCCGGGCCCACACGGACTGAGGGGGCGGTCGCCAGGGTGCACTGGCGCGGCACTGTGGGTGCCGTGCCAGTGCGCCGCAGCGGCTGTGCGGTGATAGATCCTGACGGCGGGGGTGTTGTGCGGGCCGTACTGGAGGCACAGTGGGTCTATGGATCCGAGCATTCACCGTGGCGAGCGTCCCGTCGCAGAGGCCTACCGGCGCTTCGCCCGTCGTGAGGCACCCGGCGTCTCCGCGGTCTATGAGGCCTGGGCGGACGCCGTCGCCGATGACGACGCGGTTCTCGCCCTCCTCGACGCGCTCCCGGGGCCCAAGCGTCAGCCGAACCTCGTCTTCGCCGCTGCTCGCCACCACGGTGCTGATGACACCTACGGTTCCTTCCGCAGCACGCTGCTGGAGCAGTGGGAGGAGGTCCGCCGGACCATCATGTCCCGCGCGACGCAGACCAACGAGGCCGCCCGGTGCGCCGTGTTGCTGCCGTTCCTGGCAGAGCTCCCGCAGCCGCTCGCCCTGATCGAGGTGGGGGCGGCCGCCGGGTTGTGCCTGCTCCCGGATCTCTACTCCTACCGGTACGACGACGGTGCCCGCCTCGACCCCGCGGACGGCCCGTCCGACGTCGTCATCCCCTGCCACCTGGGCCCCGGGATCACGGCGCCGTCGGCCATGCCGCAGGTCGCCTGGCGGGCCGGGATCGACCTGGCGCCGATCGACGTCATGGACCACGAAGCCTGTGCCTGGCTGGAGACGTTGATCTGGCCCGGACAGCCAGAGCGCCTGGAACGCCTGCGAGGTGCCCTGGCCATCGCCCGGCGCGACCCGCCGCGGATCGTCCGGGGCGACCTCATGGAGGTCCTGCCCGGCCTGGCCCGCGAGGCACCGGCCGACGCCACGCTCGTCGTCTTCCACAGCGCCGTGCTGGCCTACCTGCCGTCCGAGGACCGCTCCCGGTTCCTGGGGCTGGTCGACGACCTCCCCGGACACTGGATCAGCAACGAGGGTCACGGCGTCATCCCGGCGCTGCCGGCTCCGGGGAACCGAGTGGACGATGGCCGGTTCGTCCTGTCCGTGGATGGGCGTCCGCGCGCGCACACCGATCCACACGGACGATCGATGAGCGGCCTCGCGCAGTGACGCACCGTTCAGGTGTCGGGCTTCGCCCAGTGGCCATCGGAGTGCTGGTGACCTCTTGACGCGGCCGTTGTCCTGGTGGAGTCTCAGGCGCACGTCAACGTTGCCAGGGCATGGAGCAGGGCATGATCTCTTCCGGGGTGCGGGTCATCGGGCCCGATGACGGCGAGTCAGGTTCACTGGGGTCGATCGGTGTGCGATTCATGATCGATGGCGCCGACGTGCAGGACGGTGGCTTCGCTCTGGTTGAGCACCCGATGCCGCCGCGGATGCTGGCGGCCCCCTTGCACCGGCACACTCGCGAGGACGAGTACAGCTACGTCCTGGAAGGACGCATGGGGGCCATGCTCGGTGACGATGTGGTGACGGCCGGTCCGGGCGACCTGGTCTTCAAACCACGGAACCAATGGCACACCTTCTGGAACGCTGGCGACGAACCGGCCCGCATCCTGGAGTTGATCGCCCCGGCGGGCTTCGAGGAGTTCTTCCGGATCATCGTCCGTTCCGGGATGGAGCCGGAATCGGCTGAGATGTTGGACCTTGCCGCCCGGTTCGGGCTGGAGTTCGATCCCGACAGCGTGCCCACGCTTCTGGAGCGCTTCGGACTGGTGTACAGCGATACGCCTTAGGTGGCCCCGGGTACGAGACCTTGTGGTCAGGCGGCCTGCCCCCGGTGCTCGACCCACTCGCTGGCGAGGATGGACATGACGTGCGCGTCGATCCACTCGTCGTCGAACAGCAACGCCTGGCGCTTCACGCCCTCGTGGACGAAGCCGACCTTCTCATAGACATGACGAGCGCGCGGGTTGAAGTCGTAGACCTCCAGCTCGACCCGGTGGAGCCCCTGGTCCTCGAAGGCGTGCCGCAGGGTCAGCCGTGTCGCCTCCGTGCCCAGCCCCTGGTCACGGGCCCCGGAGATCCAGATGCGGAAGCCACACGACCGGTTGCCCACGTCCAGGTCATGGAGCACCGACTCGCCGACGACGTGGTTCGACGACGTGTCCACTATCGCCCAGACGATGCGGTCGTCAGCTGCCGTCCAACGCGCGTAGACCTCCTCGAGTTCAGGGATGCTCCAACTGTGCTGGTGGGCCTCGGCGGTGGAGTGGATGGAGCCGGTGAGCCTGGCCATCTCGAGGTCGGCCATGCCGGCATGGAGCGCGGGCACGTCAGCAACGGTCACCGGGCGAAGCACCACCCGCTCGCCCTCGATGGACCTCTTGCGCCGGAAGTCCGTCTGCACAGATGTCATGCTGCGAGTCTGTCAAGAAGCCAGTGAGCACGGCCACCGCCTCTCGTCCCAGGGTGGTGCTGTTGATGGCTGGAGCGTCGAAGGCACGGCGTGTGATGCTGGGACGATGATGCTGGATTCCGTGGTCGAGTGGCGAGGCCGTTCGGTCGCGTGGACCCGGGTGGGTTCCGGCCCTCCGGTCGTCTTCTGCCATGGCACGCCCTGGTCCTCGGTGCTCTGGGAGCCGTTCGCCGAGGCGCTCAGCGCGGAGTTCAGCGTCTACCTGTGGGACATGCCCGGCTACGGGCAGTCCTCCAAGGACGAAGGGCACGCGGTGGACCTGGGGACGCAAGGCCAGCTCTTCCGCGACCTCCTGGACTACTGGGGGTTTGACGCGCCACCGCACGTGGTCGCACACGACGTCGGCGGCGCCGTCGCGCTGCGCGCACACCTACTCCACGGTGCACCGTACGCCTCGCTGGCACTCGTGGACGTCGTGGCGTTGCGTCCGTGGGGATCGGCCTTCTTCCGTCTGGTCGGCGACCACCCCTCCGTCTTCGCCGAGCTGCCCGCGCCCGTGCACCGCGGCGCGCTGGAGGCCTACATCTCCGGCGCCAGCCACCGCGGCCTCACCCCGGTGCAGATGGACGCCGTGACGGAACCCTGGCTCTCCGAGGAGGGACAGGCCGCGTTCTACCGCCAGATCGCAGCCGCCGACGAGAGGTTCACGGACGATATCCAGGACCGCTATGGCGAGGTCGACCTGCCGGTCACCGTGATCTGGGGCCGCGAGGACGCCTGGATACCGGTCGACCGGGCCGTGCAGCTGGCAGAGATGATCCCGGGCGCGGAACTGGACATCGTGGACGGCGCCGGACACCTGATCCACTACGACGCACCGGTGCATCTCGCAACCGCACTCCACCGCTGGTTGGCCCGGAACGGATGAGTGCCTGGGGGGATTGACTTCCCTTTGGGCGGTCGTGCGTTCATGATGAGGAGGTTGCGCACCGTCAACGGCAAAGCCGCATATGAGAGGCTAGTTTTGCAATCTGAAAACCTCGACCGGGCACTGGACGTCTGGATCGCGAGCCTGCCCGACCCCGCCTGCACGTGCTTCCTCAAGCACCGCAACACCGACGGCCCCGTCGAGGTCATCGACTGGGAGTGCGCCATCCACGGAGAGGCCCCGCAGTGACCAGCGCTGAGAGTGCCATCGGGTCGGCCTGACCGCCGACTCCTGAATGCGGCGCCGCGGACCTTGCCGCAGCGTCACCAACTCGCCACAGGGTCTCCAACGGTCGTGGTCTCTTGCGCGGCACGGGCACGGGAACGGCGCAGCGCGACTACCGCCAGGACCGCTCCCAGGAGAGCACCCAGCGTGTTGGCGAGCCAATCGTTGGTGGAACAACTCCGCCCGAGGACGGGGACGAAGGCCTGCACCGCCTCGATCAGGATCGAGAGCCCGCTGGCCGCGCCGAACGCCAGCAGCGGGCGCCCGGTGAGCACCCCGGCGAGAAGCACCACGGGAACGAACAGGATGATGTTGGCCATGTGCTCGACGGCCCCCAGCTGAGGCAGGCTCCATTCGACGGCACAGCCGACGTCCAGCACGCGGGACGTCGGCATCAGGGTCAAGAGGACGACGGCGGCCCCGGCGAGGACGAGGAGCGCGGTCGTGACGCGCGGGCGGGAGACGAGCCGGCTCCCCAGTACAGGACCGAGGAGGACCAGGCTCAAGAAGGCGGCCGTGGTCAGCCAGGGGTATGAGACCAGGATCGTGGAGAGCACGGTTCACTGTACCGGCGTCCCGGTGGCGATCGGCGTGGTCTCTGCATCCGCCCGCCGCATCCTCCTCCCCTCCGGCCGGGGCCAGGGCCGCCGAACGGCACGAACGCAAGGACGTTCCCCCGGCCCCCATCGGCAACTGAAGTGTGGGCGCAGAGGTGGCGTGCTCGTTGATTCCGGCTCGCCCCCTGCGGGGCGCGACGGCGCTCGCCACCCTGGTGCTTATTGCAATTGATTCTCAATAGCGTCTAGAGTCGCTCGCATGTCACTCTCACTCACACCGTCGTCACCCTCCGGGCACCCCTCAGCTGCCCTCCTCCGGGTCCGCGCCGCTGACCGATCGCCGCGCGGCCGCCACCGGCTGGGCTCGGCAGCATCACTGGCGGCACTGGCTCTCCTCCTCACGGCCTGCGCTCCGGGTGCCGGGGCGGAACCAGGTCCAGCGTCCGGGGCTGCGGATGGTTCCTCTCCGGCACCCTCGGGCATTGATGAGCCCGTCAACATCGGACAGCGTGAATCGCGCACCGAGGTGGGCGCCATCGCTCCTCGAGCGGTGCTCAGCCACAGCGGGGGCCTGATCACGCTGGACACCGAGACCGGTGAGGTCGTCCACGACGAGGAGTTACCGGGATTCTGGCGCCTGAACAATGCAGGGGACGGCCAGCACGTGATGGTCACCACCGGAGACGGGTTCGAGGTGTACAACGCGGGCATCGATGCCGTGGGCCACGGCGGGCACTTCCACTACTACGAGTCCGAGCCCGGGTTGAGCGGCATCCGCTTCGCGGCGCCCCTGGCCGGTCACGTCGTCACCCACCATGGACGAACCACTCTCTTCGCGGACGGTGACGGCTCGATCCAGACCTTCACCTCCGAACACCTCAAGGAGGGCCCACCCCGGACCCGGGCCGCCTCCACGGAGGACGCCCACCACGGGGTCGCCCTGGAGCTGGCCGACGGCACCCTGCTCACCACCCAGGGGACCGAGGGGGAGCGGGACACTGTCCAGGTCAAGGACGGTGAGACGGTGCTGGCCCAGACCGAGGACTGTCCCGGTGTGCACGGTGAGACCACGGCCGCGCCGACCGCGGACGGGGACGTCGTGGTGCTGGGGTGTGAGAACGGCCCCGTCATCTACCGCGACGGGGATTTCCACAAGGTCGCCGTGGACGGTGACTACGTGCGCACCGGCAACCTGGCCGGTGCCGCAGAATCATCCATCGTGCTCGCGGACATGAAGGTCGAGGCCGAGGCCGATCTGGAACGGCCCACCCGGGTGGCCCTGATCGACACCCGGACGGACTCACTGCGCGCCGTCGAGCTCGGTTCGCCGTACTGGTTCCGCTCCCTGGCTCGCGGCCCCAAGGGTGAGGCTCTGGTCCTGACCTATGACGGTGAGCTCAATGTCGTCGACGAACGAACCGGTGAGGTCACCGACGAGATCCCGGTGGTCGAGCCCTGGCAGGAGCACGCGGAGTGGCAGCAGCCCGGACCCATCCTCAAGACGGCCGGCTCGATGGCGTACGTGACCGACGCGCAGGAGCAGAAGCTCGTCATCGTGGATCTGCGCGCCGGTGAGGTCATCCGAAAGTTCGACCTCACGGTCAGCCCGGTGGAGATGGCCGTCGTCACCGGCCACCCCGAGGCGCCCGAAACCCGACCGCAAGACACCACCGCAGGTGAGGGCGAACGGGCGGAGCGGGACCGCGGCCACCAGGGACACGAGGGACACGAGCACTGAGGGCCATCACCTGGGCGAGGTCGGACCAGCGCGTGCCGTGGGTCGTTCCGTCCGTGAACCCGGAGTGTGGGGAGTGGTCAACCGACGAGGTCGCGGATGAGGGCTTGGATGCGGGTCTTGATCTCGTCGCGGATCGGGCGGACGCCCTCAAGGCCCTGGCCGGCCGGGTCGTCGAGTTCCCAGTCCTCGTAGCGTGTACCGGGGTAGAAGGGGCAGGCGTCCCCGCAGCCCATGGTGATCACCACGTCCGAGTCCTGGACGGCCTCGTCGGTGAGGACCTTGGGCCGGTTCGCGCTGATGTCGATGCCCTCCTCAGCCATCGCCGCCACCGCGGCCGGATTCACCGCAGCACCCGGGGCGGAGCCGGCGGACCGGACCTCGATGCGCCCGCCGGAGAGGTGGTGCAGGTAGGCCGCGGCCATCTGGGACCGGCCGGCGTTGTGCACGCACACGAACAGTACCGAGGGCTTCCCGGGTGTGACGGGGGTTGCTTCGCTCATCAAGGCATCCATTCCAGTCGGGGGTTCAGGGGTCAGCGGGCCGGGACGGTGGGGTCTTCGGGGAAGAGCTTGCGTCCGGCCCAGAGGCAGACGTAGACGAGCCCGACGAGGACGGGCACCTCGATCAGCGGGCCGACCACCCCGGCCAACGCCTGGCCGGAGGTCACCCCGAAGGTGCCGATGGCCACGGCGATGGCCAGTTCGAAGTTGTTGCCGGCGGCGGTGAACGCCACGGTGGTGGACTTGGCGTAGTTCAGGCCCACGGCCTTGGAGGCGATCAGGGCGATGCCGAACATCAGCACGAAGTAGGCCAGCAGCGGCAGCGCGATCCGGGCCACGTCCCAGGGGTTGGTGGTGATGGCCTCGCCCTGCAGGGCGAAGAGCAGCACGATCGTGAACAGCAGCCCGTACAGGGCCCACGGCCCGATCCTGGGCAGGAACGTGCCCTCGTACCAGTCACGGCCCTTGGCCCGCTCGCCCAGCACCCGGGTCAGGAAGCCGGCCAGCAGGGGGATGCCCAGGAACACCAGGACGCTGAGCACGATCGCCCACACGGAGAAATCGGCGGACGTGGTGGGCAGGCCCAGCCAGGAGGGCAGCACCTGGAGGTAGAACCAGCCCAGGGCGCCGAAGGCGATGACCTGGAAGACGGAGTTGATGGCCACCAGCACGGCCGCGGCCTCCCGGTCCCCGCAGGCCAGGTCGTTCCAGATGAACACCATGGCGATGCACCGGGCCAGCCCGACGATGATCAACCCGGTGCGGTACTCGGGCAGGTCCGGCAGCAGCATCCAGGCCAGGGCGAACATCAGGGCCGGGCCGACCACCCAGTTCAGCACCAGGGAGGTGGTCATCAGCCGCTTGTCCCCGGCCACCCGGTGGGTCTCGTCGTAGCGGACCTTGGCCAGTACCGGGTACATCATCACCAGCAGTCCCATGGCGATCGGCAGGGAGACCTCCCCGATCTTCACCGCCTCCAGGGCGGTGTTCAGCCCCGGGACGAACCGGCCGAGCAGGAGACCGGCAATCATGGCTAGCCCGATCCAGGCCGGTAGCCACCGGTCCAGGAAGGACATCTCCTTCAACACCGGTTGGGTGGTTGGGGCAGGGGCGGTGCTGAGGCTCACCAAGGACCTATCTGTCGGAGCGGATACTTCACGGGCGGGGCAGGGGCAGGGGTCAGGCCCCGGCGCTGGCGATCAGCGCACCCAGGGCGGAGAGCACCTCGTCGTCGACCTTGTAATAGACCCACACCCCGCGCTTGGTCCGGGTCAGTAGTCCGGACTGGTGCAACACCTTCAGGTGATGACTGATCGT
>DATBUG010000054.1:0-1860 GCA_036516315.1 Citricoccus sp. | reverse complement strand
CGCCGAGGGCGCGGAGGTGCCCGGCGCTCGGTTCGTGGCGATCGGCCAGCCCACCCGCCGGGCCGCGCAGCGGGCGGGCCTGGGGCTGGCCGGCACCGCCCCGAGCCCCGACGCGGCGGGCCTGCTGGCCGTGCTGGAGGCACCGCAGGGGCGCGCCGAACGCTGAGTCAGGACGAGCCGCGGTTGCGCCGCTTCAGCGAGACCTGCATGTGCCCGCCCTCGGTCCGGTGTTCCAGGTAGGGCTGCTCGGCCACCAGCGTGCTGAGCTTCTGGTGCCCGAAGTCGCGCGGGTCGAAGTCGACGTGGGCACGGCTGAGGTGCTGGCCCACGCGGCTCAGACCGGCCCAGCCGTCGTCCCCGCTGGTGGCGTTCACCGCCTTGACGAGAGCGCTCTCGAGGTTGATCCGCGGAGCGTCCTCGGACGAGCTCTCCTCCTCATCAACATCAACGGGCCCGGACGCGGCCGGCGTCCCGGCGACGCCGGAGACACCACCCGGCGCTCCGGCGACGCCCGTTCCCGTGGTGCCTGCCGTGCCCCCGCCCGAGGCGGCCGTTCCGCTGGTCATCGTGCCGCCGGCCGAAGACGCCCGGCGGCTGCGACTGCGACCGGTGGCGCTGCCGGCCCCGCTCGCGGAGGGCTCTCCGGCCTCGCCCCCGGCTCCGCTCCCGTCCCCGGTGCCGAGCAGCTCGAGGTAGATGAACTGGTCCACCGCGTTGCGCAGCGAGGCGGGCGTCTTGCGCTCGCCCAGACCGATCACGCGCTTGCCGGACTCGCGCAGCCGGGTGGCCAGGCGGGTGAAGTCGGAGTCCGAGGAGACGAGCGCGAAGGCCTCCACGTTGCCCATCCACAGCAGGTCCATCGCGTCGATGATCAGGGCGGAGTCCGTGGAGTTCTTGCCTGTGGTGTAGGAGAACTGTTGGACCGGCTGGATCGCCAGGCGGTTCAGGGCGTTCTTCCAGCCCCCGAGCTGGTTCGTGGTCCAGTCCCCGTAGGCGCGCTTGATGGTCGGTGTGCCGTAGGTGGCCAGTTCCTCCAGGACGGCCTCGGCATGGGCCGCGGAGACGTTGTCACAGTCGATGAGCACGGCGATCCGGGTGGTCGCGCTGGAGGAGTCGGTCATGCCCCTCACCCTACTGAATCCTCTGGTGGCGAAGGCGGCGGCCCGCGGGCGGGGGCCTCACTAGACTGAGGAGCGCACCATCGCCGACCCAGAGGAATCCATGTCCTTCCCCACCCACCGTCCGCGTCGCCTGCGCCAGTCCGCGGCCATGCGCCGTCTGGTCGCCGAGGTCCGGGTCCACCCCTCCGACCTCATCCTGCCGGCCTTCGTCCGGGAGGGTGCCGGCGAACCCGTGCCGCTGCAGTCCATGCCCGGCGTCGTCCAGCACACCCAGGACTCCCTGCGGGCCGCGGCGGCGGAGGCCGCGGAGCTGGGCCTGGGCGGCATCATGCTCTTCGGGGTGCCCGAGACCCGGGACGCCACCGGCTCGGCCTCCCTCGACCCGGAGGGTGTGCTCAACGCCGCCATCCGGGCCGTCAAGGCCGAGGTGGGCGACTCCCTCGTGGTGATGTCCGACCTCTGCCTGGACGAGTTCACCGACCACGGGCACTGCGGGGTGCTGACCGCCGACGGGGTGGTGGACAACGACGCCACGCTGGAGATCTACGGCCGGATGGGCGTGGCCCAGGCCGAGGCCGGGGCGGACATGGTCGGCCCCTCGGGGATGATGGACGGCCAGGTCGCCGTCATCCGGCAGGCCCTCGACGACGCCGGCCACCAGGACACCGCGATCCTCGCCTACGCCGCCAAGTACTCCTCGGCGTTCTACGGCCCCTTCCGCGAGGCCGTGGACTCCCAG
>DATBUG010000053.1:0-2029 GCA_036516315.1 Citricoccus sp. | reverse complement strand
CGTGCACCTGGCCAGCGCCTCGGTGCAGGGCATGGACCCCACCAACGTGGCCGTCGTCGACTCCACCGGCAAGGTGCTCTCCGCCGTGGGCGAGGGCCTGGTGGAATCGGCCGCCGGTGACGGAGAGCGCTCCGCCGCGGTGACCGCCAACGTGCAGAAGGTCCTGGACGACCTGGTCGGTGCCGGCAATGCCACGGTCGCCGCGACCGTGCAGACCTCCCGGTCCTCCACCGAGACCGTGTCGGAGGAGTTCGCCGTCCCGGAGGGCGGCGTGCAGGCGCTGACCGAGCAGACCTCCACCGAGGACTACGCGGGCGCGGGGACCCCGGCCGGGGCCGGCGTGCTCGGCCCAGACAACGTGGCCAACACCGGCACCGACGCCGGGACCGGCGGCGAGTTCACCTCCGGCACGGAGTCCCGCACCAACGCGGTGGACAAGACCACCACCTCCACCACCACCCCGGCCGGTGACGTGGTGCGCCAGACCGTGGCCGTGGCCGTGGACCAGGCCTCCGCCGGCGGGCTGTCCCAGGACCAGGTCACCGCCCTGGTCTCCACCGCCGCCGGGATCGACGCCGAGCGCGGGGACACCGTCACGGTGGAGATCATCCCGTTCTCCACCGCCACCGCCACCGAGGCCCAGCAGGCCCTGGACGCCGCCGCCGCGGCCGAGGCCCAGGCCGCCAAGGACGCCCTGACCCGGGACCTCGTCCTCTACGGCTCCCTCGGCGCACTGGTGCTCGTGGGCTTCGTCGCCTGGCTGATCCTGCGCCGCCGCCGCACCGTGGAGACCCTGGAGGACCTCGGCGAGACCACCCCGCCGCCGGCCGTGCTGGACCGGTCCACCGGTCCGTCCACCGGCGAGCTGCCGGTACTGCCCGCCGCGGACCAGGCCACCCAGGCCATCCAGGCCGTGGCCACCCCGCCGGCACCGGCCGTCGAACTGCTGCCCGAGGGCGGCTCCGCCGCGGAACGCGTGCGCCACGCCGCGGCCACCGATCCCGCCCGCACCGCGGAGATGATGCGGGCCCTGATGGAAGCGAAGGACCTGGCATGAAAACCGACGTGGCCCTGAGCGGCGTGCAGAAGGTCGCCGTGCTGCTGATGGACCTGGACCCGGCCGTGGCCTCCGAGGTGATGAGCCACTTCAGCGAGGACGAGGCCCACGAGATCTCGGCGGAGATCATGCGGATGAAGGTCGCCGCCCCCGAGACCGTGGACGCCGTGATGGACGAATTGGCCGTGATGGTCGACTCCGGGCGGGTACCCGTGCGCGGCGGCGCCCACCTGGCCCGCCGGCTCATCTCGGGGGCCTTCGGCGAGGACAAGGCCGGGGACGTCATGGACCGGGCCGCCGGCGTGCTGGCCGGCAAGGCCTTCGAGTTCCTCGAGGCCATGGACGCCACCCAGATCCTGGCCCTGATCCAGGAGGAGACCCCGCAGATCCAGGCCGTGGTGCTCTCCAACCTGGACCCGAAGACCGCCTCCGCCGTGCTGTCCGGGCTGGACGAGCCCGTGCGCAACGGGGTGGCCTTCCGCATCGCCACCATGGGCACCCCGTCCACCGAGGCCGTGCGTGTGACCGCCGAGATCCTCAAGTCCCGGGTCTCCTCGGTCGCCACCGCCCGCGACCAGGCCGCCATCGGCGGGGTGCAGTCCCTGGTGGAGATCGTCAACCGGGCCGACAGCGCCACCGAACGCGGCGTCCTGGAGTACATGACCGCCACGGACCCCGAGCTCGGGGCCGAGGTGCGGAACCTGATGTTCACGTTCGCCGACCTCATCAAGGTGGACGACCGCTCGCTCCAAGTGGTGCTGCGCACCGTGCGCATGGACGTCCTGGCCAAGGCCCTGCGCGGGGCCAGTCCCGCCCTGGAGGAGAAGATCCGGGCCAACATGTCCTCGCGCAACGTCGAGGCCTTGGACCAGGAGATCGCCGCCACGCCCCGGTTGCGCGCCTCCGAGGTGGAGGAGGCCCGCGGTGAGGTGGTGCACCAGGTCCGTGCCCTCGAGGTCGCCGGCGACCTGG
>DATBUG010000052.1:0-5705 GCA_036516315.1 Citricoccus sp. | reverse complement strand
CCGCCGGCGCCCTGCTCGTGGTGGACAACACCTTCGCCACCCCGTACCTGCAGCTGCCGCTGGAACTGGGCGCCGACGTCGTGGTGCACTCCACCACCAAGTACATCGGCGGGCACTCCGACGTGATCGGCGGCGCCGTGGTGGTCAACGACCCGGAGATCGCCGAGAAGGTCAAGTTCCAGCAGTTCGCCGCCGGCGCGGTCAACGGCCCGCTGGACGCCTACCTGACCACCCGGGGCCTGAAGACCCTGGGCGTGCGGATGGACCGGCACACCGCCAACGCGGCGACCATCGCGACCTGGCTGCAGGACCGTCCCGGTGTGGAGCGGGTGCTGTACCCGGGCCTGCCCGACCACCCGGACCACGAGTTGGCCGCGCGGCAGATGCGCGGCTTCGGCGGCATGGTCTCGGTGCAGTTCACCGGCGGGGCCGCCGCGGCCCGCACGGTCGCCGAGTCGACGCGGCTGTTCCAGCTGGCGGAGTCCCTCGGCGGCATCGAGTCGCTGATGAACTACCCCGCGGAGATGACGCACGCCTCCGTGGCCGGCACCGAGCTGGCCGTGCCGGATAACCTGGTGCGCCTGTCCGTGGGGATCGAGGACGTGGCCGACCTGATCGACGACCTGGACCGGGCGATCAGCTCGATCTGAGCCCTCAGCGCAGCCGCCCGCGCACCGCGGGCAGCCACAGCAGCGCGGCGCCGGCCAGCAGGACCACGGCGAACGCGATGAGCAGCGGCTGCCCGCGCACGGCCAGGGGCACGCCCGCGATCACCGCGATCGCCGTCAGGAGCCCTACGGCACCGCGCCGTCCGCGCCACAGCTGGACGGCGCCGGTGCCGGTGGCCACGGCCAGCACGCCGGTGACGGCGGCCAGCACGTACTGCTCCGGGCGGCTGTCACCGCCCACCGCGAAGGACACCGTCAGCAGGGCGAACACCACCGCGAGGGCGGCCCACCACCAGCGGGCGGTGCGCACGGCCACGGAGCCGGTGGCCGCAGCCCGGGCCTGGCGCCGCTCAGCGGCTTGGCGCTCGGTGCGGGCCTGCGCCTCGGCCCGGGCCGCGCGGTCGGCGCTGGCCCTCTCGGCCTCGCGCTGGTGGCCGTCGAGGAAGGCCCGGGTGGCCTTGCCGGCGGCCCGGGCGAAGCGGTGGTCGGGGTTCTCGTGAGGCACGGCACGAGCCTATCGGCACGGCCGAGGCCGTCGATGCGATAGACTGGACGCACCATTCCGGTCAGAACCCCTGTGTACGCCCTCGAGAAGGGCGTTGAGTTGTATGGCCCCTCCCGGCAGAGTGCTGGGGATGCGGGCGGCCGGTCCTTCACACCCCCAGCCGTTCCTCCGTCGAGGACGTGGCCCGCCCGTGCGGTCACCCACGCCCGATGGAACCGGCCGGGAGCGGACCGCCAGGTGGAGATGGAACGGGCGTGATGTTGGACCGCGCCTCGGGGAGCACCGGAGAGAAGCAATCCGCTGCGTTGCGGCTTCCAACCGGCCGCCGACCCGATCCCCTCAGAAGGAACACCCGTGTCCGAGAACACCCCTGAAACCACCCCCGAGACGACCCCCGAGACCAGCACCGCCCCCTCGGCGTTCGCCGAGCTCGGCATCGACGGCCGCGTCCTGGCCGCGATCGAGGATCTCGGTTACGAGTCCCCCTCGCCGATCCAGGCCGAGACCATCCCGCTGCTGCTCAGCGGCCGCGACGTCGTCGGGCTGGCCCAGACCGGTACCGGCAAGACCGCCGCGTTCGCGGTGCCTGCACTGTCCCGCCTGGCCGAGCTGGCCGACGTCAACGGGCCGGCCCGCACCCCGCAGGTGCTCGTGCTCGCCCCGACGCGCGAACTGGCCCTGCAGGTCGCCGAGGCCTTCACCAGTTACGCCAAGCACCTCCAGGGCGTCACCGTCCTGCCCGTCTACGGCGGCGCCCCCTACGGTCCGCAGCTGTCCGGGCTGCGCCGCGGCGCCCAGGTGGTCGTCGGCACCCCGGGCCGCGTGATCGACCACCTCCAGAAGGGCTCCCTGGACCTGTCCGACCTGCAGTACATGGTCCTGGACGAGGCGGACGAGATGCTGCGCATGGGCTTCGCCGAGGAGGTGGACCAGATCCTGTCCGCCACCCCCGAGGGCAAGCAGACCGCCCTGTTCTCCGCCACCATGCCGCGCGCCATCCAGCGCATCTCCGGCAAGTACCTCAACGACCCGGTCGAGGTCACCGTGGCCGCCAAGAACACCACGGCGGGCAACATCCGCCAGCGGTTCCTCCAGGTCACCCACCAGTGGAAGCTCGAGGCCATGACGCGCATCCTCGAGACCGAGGAGCACGACGGCGTCATCGCCTTCGTGCGCACGCGCAACGCCACCGAGGAGCTCACCACCAAGCTCAACGCCCGCGGCTTCCGCGCCGCGGCCATCTCCGGGGACATCGCGCAGAACCAGCGGGAGAAGACCGTGGAGAACCTGCGGGCCGGCCGCGTGGACATCCTGGTGGCCACGGACGTCGCCGCCCGCGGTCTGGACGTGGAGCGGATCAGCCACGTCATCAACTACGACATCCCGCACGACACCGAGTCCTACGTGCACCGGATCGGCCGCACCGGGCGCGCCGGGCGCTCCGGGGACGCCGTGCTGTTCATGACCCCGCGGGAGAAGTACCTGCTGCGGGCCATCGAGAAGGCCACCCGGCAGACCGTGGAGCAGATGTCCATGCCGTCCGTCGCCGACGTCAACACCTCGCGCCTGGACAAGTTCAGCGCCCAGATCACCGAGACCCTGGCCGCCGGCGAGCTGGAGGTCTTCCGGGACCTGGTGGACTCCTACGTGGAAGAGAACGACGCCGCCCCCGAGGACGTCGCCGCGGCGCTGGCCAAGATGGCCCAGGGTGGGCGGTCGCTGCTGGCCGAGGAGCCGGACCTGCCGCCGGCCAAGATGGCCCGCATGGACCGTGACGGCCGTGACGGCCGTGACACCCGGGACGGCCGGGGCTCACGCGGCCCGGTCCGCGGCCCGGCCGAGGGCAATGCCACCTACCGGATTTCCCTGGGCCGTCAGGACCGCGTGCAGCCCGGCAACATCGTCGGGGCGCTGGCCAACGAGGCCGGCCTGCGCTCGAGCCAGATCGGGCACATCGACATCCGCTCGAACCACTCCCTGGTGGAGCTGCCGGAGAGCCTTTCGGCCCAGCAGTGGGACGCCCTGGGCAACACCACGATCAACGGCCGGCCCATCGAGCTGCAGCTGGACACCGGCCGTCCCACCCGCGCCGAGCGCGAGGGCAAGCCGTTCCGCTCCGGCGGCGGGTACAAGGGCGCTCACAAGGCCGGGTTCAAGGGCGGCAAGGGTGGTTTCAAGGGCGGCAAGGGCCCCCGGAAGTCCTTCGACAAGCCCTCCCGCGACCGGTACTGAGCCGGCCGCAGGACCCGTGACGCACGTGACACTCGGCCCGATTTCGCATCTGCGCGGAACGCTGGTAGAGTTTCACGTCGTTGCCCCGATAGCTCAGTGGTAGAGCGCAGTCTTGGTAAGACTGAGGTCCCGGGATCGATTCCCGGTCGGGGCTCTGGAATGAGGGCCCGTGCGCAGTATGTATCCGCTGCACGGGCGCACTCATTTCGTGGCGGCGTAGCTCAGCTGGTTAGAGCGCACGACTCATAATCGTGAGGTCGGGGGATCGAGTCCCCCCGCCGCTACGGATCAGGACCCGGAATCCCGCGAGGGATTCCGGGTCCTTTTGCGTTCGGCCGGTCTCCGGCGGGCGTCCGGTGGGCACCTCACCGCCGGCCCGTGGCCCGGTGAGAAACCTTTTCCCTCGCCGAAACCCTTCGGCGACGGAAGTGGAAACACCCTCCTGGAAGCGTGACGATCACCCGCTACGGAGAGGAGCCACCATGGCCCTGACTGATCGTCACGAGCCGCTGACCGCCGTGCGGCCGGACCGGTCCTGGATCGGGCCCGGCCGCTGGGTGCACGACTGGCGTCCGGAGGACCCGCAGTTCTGGCGCACACGCGGCCGGCGCATCGCCCGGCAGAACCTGTACTGGTCCGTGTTCTGCGAGTTCCTCGGCTTCGCGGTGTGGCAGCTGTGGTCCGTCACCGTGGTCTTCCTGCCGGCTAATGGCTTCGAGCTGACCACCGGGGAGCAGTTCTGGTTGGTGTCCCTGCCGCCGCTGGTCGGCGCCGTGCTGCGCGTGCCGTACAGCTTCACGGTGGCCCTGTTCGGGGGACGCAACTGGACCGTCATCTCCGCGCTGTTGCTCCTGGTCCCGACGGCGGCCCTCGCCCTGGCGCTGTCCGACCCCGGCACGCCGGTCTGGGTCCTGTTCGCGGTGGCGGCCACCGCCGGCGTGGGCGGCGGGAACTTCGCCAGCTCCATGGCCAACATCACCTTCTTCTTCCCCGCCCGGGAGAAGGGCGCGGCGCTGGGCCTGAACGCCGCCGGCGGCAACATCGGCGTGGCGGTGGCCCAGTTCGTGGTCCCGCTGGCCGTGACGCTGCTGGCGTTCGGGACCTTCGGCCCGAACCTGCCCGTGGCCGGGCTGCTGTGGATCCCCCTGATCCTGCTCGCCGCCTGGGGCGCCCACCGCTACATGCACAACCTGGCCCATGCCCGCAACGACCTGAGGGGGTCCCTGTCCGCCCTGCGGGAGCCGCACCTGTGGCTCATCGCCGTGCTCTACATCGGCACCTTCGGCTCGTTCATGGGCTTCGGCTCCGTGTTCCCCACCCTCGTGGCCCTGATGTTCCCCGGGTACTCGGCCGTGCACCTGTGGGGGGCCGCGATCTCCCTGGCGTTCCTGGGCCCGCTGGTCGGCTCCCTGGCGCGCCCGTTCGGTGGCCGGCTGGCCGACCGCCGGGGCGGGGCCCGGGTGACCCAGGCCTGCTTCCTGGCGATGGCCGCCGTGACCGCGGCGGTGGTGCTGACCCTGCCGGCCCAGAACTTCTGGCTGTACCTGGCCCTCTTCCTGGCGCTGTTCACGCTCACCGGGATCGCCAACGGCTCCAGCTACCGGATGATCCCGCTGGTCTTCCGCCTGACGGTGGCGGCCGACGACCCGGTCGGCCACGAGCGCAAGGCCTCGGCCGCCCTGGGGCTGATCGGGGCAATCGGCGGGTTCGGCGGCTTCCTGATCCCGCAGGTGCTGCGGGCCTCCCACGGCGCCACCGGTTCCTTCGACACCGCCTTCTGGACGCTGGCCGTCGCGTACCTGGGCCTGGCGGCCTTCACCTACGCCGTCTACCGCCGCCCGGGATCCCGGCTGGCCCAGGCCAATGTCTGAGGCCCGCGTGACCGCCACCCAGGCCGGCACCCAGACCCGCACCCACTGCCCGTACTGTGCCCTGCAGTGCTCGATGACGCTGACCCTGACTCCGGGAGCCCCGGGGACCCAGCCGGGCCAGACGGACACCTCCGTCACCGTCTCCGGCGCCCCGTTCCCCACCAACCGGGGCCGGCTCTGCCGCAAGGGCGCCACGGCGGCCGCCCTGCTGGGACGGCATCCGGACCGGCTGACCACCCCGCTGGTCCGGGACGGGTCCGGGCTGCGCGCGGCCGGCTGGGAGGAGGCGTTGGACCTGGTTGCCACCCGCATCACCGCGCTGCAGGCCGCCCACGGTGCCGATGCCATCGGGGTGTTCGGCTCCGGCTCCCTGACGAACGAGAAGGCCTACACCCTGGGCAAGTTCGCCCGGACGGCCCTGCGGACCTC
>DATBUG010000051.1:0-3115 GCA_036516315.1 Citricoccus sp. | reverse complement strand
GTGCTGGCCGCCAGCGACCCCGCCGACCCGCTGCCCTCAGACCCGGAGTGGGCCGGGCACACCGTCTTCACCGACGTGCGCCAGCGGGAGGGCAAGGCCTCGCCGCAGGCGGTCTGGCGCGCGATCGAGTCCATCGGCGGGTCCACGGGGTGGTACTCGGCGCCCGTGCTGTGGCGCATCCGCGGGTTCATGGACCAGGTGCTCGGCGGCTACGGGATGGCCCGCGGCCGCCGTGACCCGGGGGAGCTCAGGGTCAACGACCACGTGGACTGGTGGCGAGTGGAGGCCATCGACCACGGCCGCCTGCTGACGCTGCGCGCGGAGATGAAGACCGGTGGCCGGGCCTGGCTGCAACTGGGGGTCGACCCCCGGGACGGCGGCGGATCCCGGTACCGGCAGCGCGCCGTGTTCATCCCCCAGGGGATCCTGGGACGGCTGTACTGGCGGGCCATCCTGCCCTTCCACGCGCTGGTCTTCCCCGCCATGGCAAAGAACATCCTGGCCGCCGCCGAGGACCTCGAGAGCGAGGGCGCCCGGGCCGGCGCCGCACCCGACCGGGCCGGTGCGCCGGGCACCGCGCCGGCCTAGAGCATCACGCCGCGGTCCAGGGCCGTGGCCGTGGCGGCGTAGGCCAGTTCGGCGCGCTCCACGGTGTGCTCCAGCGAGACCATGGCCTTCAGCCCACGCACCCGGGGCTGGCCGCCGGTGGGCAGGACGTGCACCGTGACCCCCTCCGGGATGTGCTCCAGCGCGTGGGTGAAGCTGTGCCGGCGGGAGATGTCCAGGGAGACCCGCAGCGTGTCGAACATCGAGGTCGGGACGCTCAGCCGGCGGTCCAGCTGGCCCGCCTGCAGCACGTAGATTCTGCGTGCCCCGCGCCGCACGGCCTGGCCCAGCGGCACCGAGGCCACCAGGCCGCCGTCGAGGTAGTGCTCCCCGGCGATCCGGGTGGGCGGGAGCAGGCCGGGCACGGTGGAGGAGGCGACGACCGCCGGGACCAGGGGCCCGGCGTCGAAGGCCTGTTCGGCGGCACGCTCGATCGAGGTGGCGACCGTGACGAACGGCAGGGCGAGGTCCTCGATCCGGGCGCCGCCCGGGAAGTGCATGCTGATCAGCTCCCACAGCGGCTGGGCGGACAACGTGTAGGTCCGCCCCTTGAGCACGCGCCCGGCCTGGCGGAACCAGGACTGCCCGTAGACCGCGCGCGCCTCGTCCGTCTGCCACATCTGCAGCATCTCGTGGGCGATCTCCGGGTGCGGGTCCCGCGCGAGGACCGCCCCGTTGATGGCCCCCACGGAGGTCCCGACGACGAGGTCCGGCACGATCCCGCGCTCCAGCAGGGCACGCAGCTGCCCGACGTGCACGGCGCCACGGACGCCCCCGCCGCCGAGCACGAAGGCCGTCACCGGTGTCTGGGTCTCCACGCCGTCATGGTAGACCGGGCCGGCGCACGGGTGCAGGTCGCGGGCCGCCGATGGTCAGTCGGCGGTCAGTTGGCGGTCAGTCGGTGGTCAGCCGGCCGGGTTGAGCTGGGCCGCGGCGGCCTGACGGTGCTCGGGCGCGCCGGTCTGCAGCGCGAAGAGGCCGTACGCCACCGGGCTGGCGGCGAACAGCTCGGCACAGTGCTCGGCCAGGCGGGGCCACACCCGGCCGCCGCGCTCGGCGTAGCGCTGGACGGTGGCGGCGAAGACCTCCGGCGGCGCGGCGGCGTGATGGAAGGCGAAGTCCCGCGCCGGGTCGTCCACGGCGGCGGTCGTCCAGTCCAGCACGGCGGTGATCCGTCCGCCGTCCACGAGCGTGTGCGCGGGGTAGACCTCGCCGTGGGTGAGCACGGAGCCTTCCGGCCAGTACCCGTCGTCCTGCAGCCACGCGGCCCAGCGCTCCTGCAGGTGGCCGGCGACCTCGAAGGCCTCGGTGACGCGGTCGATGTCGGCGCGCCAGGCCTGGCGCACCTGGTCCGGAGTCCGGGTCCGCACCCCCGCCGCGGCGGCCTCGGCCGGGTCGATGCCGTGCAGCTCGGCCAGGAAGTCCGCCAGGGAGTGCGCGTAGTCCAGGGACGCCGGGTCGAGGTGCCACACCGGCGTCCCGTCCTCGTCCAGCGTCAGGCCCGGCTCGCCGGGCAGCAGCGGATAGGCGATCAGCTCCGGGGTGCGCACCCGCCAGTCCGGCACCGCGGGGCCCACGCGCGGGGCGACGAGCCGCAGGACGCGGTGCTCGTCCTGGGCGCGCTCGAGGACGTCCGGACGCCGGGGGATCCGCAGCACCCAGTCCTGTCCGCCACGGTCCCGGGCGATCGCCACCCGGAAGTCCAGTCCCATGTCATTGACCCGCAGCGGGCGCTCGTCCAGCTCGAGGCCGGCGGAGGCCGCCAGCGCACGGATGCCGGCCTCTGACCCAGCCGGGTGATGGTCTGCGTCCATCGGCCCAGTCTAGGCCCGGTGCGCCCACCGGCAACGGGCGTGCCGGTGCAGGCCCCGCAGGATCGGAGGTGCGCGGGCGCGGGCGGCAGCGGGAGGCTGGAGGCATCACCTTCCCGGGCGCGGACGTCCGGACGGCACCGCACAGGAGACGATCATGAGCAAGAACCTGGCCACCTACATCACCCTGCCCGGCACCACCGCCGAGGCGTTCGAGCACTGGCACGAGGTCTTCGGCGGAGACCTGCAGATCCTGCGTTACGGGGACATGCCCCCCATGGAGGGCATGCCGTTCACCCCGGACCCGCAGTCCGTGGCCCACGTCACCCTGAGCCTGCCCGGCGGCGAGCTCGCCGGCGGGGACGTCATGGACGGCAAGGACTACCCGGTGCGGGACACGGCCTACTCCCTGCTCTACACCCTCGAGACCACCCAGGAGGCCGAGACCGTGATCGGCCGGCTCGTGGAGGGTGGCGGCACGGTGGCCATGCCCTTCGAGCAGGCTCCGTGGGGCGGCTGGTACGGACAGGTCTTCGACCGGTACGGGGTCATGTGGGCCTTCAGCGTGGACGAGGCGGCGTACCAGGGCTGAGGTGAGGCGTGGCGGGGCGCCGGGTCCGCCGGGCCCCGCGTCTCAACCGTCGCGGCCGGGGTCCTCGCCGGCGGCCGGCCGGCCACCGGTGGTGCCCTCCCGGCCC
>DATBUG010000050.1:0-4234 GCA_036516315.1 Citricoccus sp. | reverse complement strand
GTGTACATGACGGCCATGACCAGGCCGATGGAGAACACGTTGAGCCAGATCCCGGCGCGCACCATCTGCTTGATGGAGACCTCCCCGGAACCGAAGGCCACCGCGTTCGAGGGCGTGGCCACGGGGAGCATGTAGGCCGAGCACACCGCGAGGGTGACGGTGATGGTCATGAGCAGCGGGTCCATCCCCAGGCCCACGGCGACGGCCCCGAAGATGGGGAAGAACGCCGCCGCGGTGGCTGTGTTGGAGGTCAGCTCGGTCAGGGCCAGGCTCACCACGACCACCACGAGCAGCACCAGCCACGGCGGCACGCCGGTCAGTCCGCTCACCTGGCCGCCCAGCCACTCGCTGAAGCCGGTCGCGGTGAACATGGCGGACAGGGACAGGCCGCCGCCGAACAGCAGCAACAGGCCCCACGGCACCTCCTTGGCGGCGGACCAGCGCAGCAGGGCCGTTCCCCGCGGGTCCACGGACCGCTTCTCGGCGGGCACCAGGAAGCAGGCGATCGCGGCGGCCATGGCCACCTGGGTGTCCGAGATGGTCCCGAGGAAGGGCAGGGCGCCGGCGACGGCGGGGATCTCCGCGATGAACGGCACGGCCACCCAGAAGAAGATCGCCAGCAGGAAGATCACGCCCACCCGGCGTTCCGGGGTGGTCATGGCCCCCAGGCGTGAAAGCTCGCGGCGGATCATCTCGCGTCCGCCGGGGATCTGCCGGACCTCGGCGCGGAAGACCACCTTGGTCAGCACGAGCCAGGCGACGACCAGCATCACCAGGGCCCACGGAACGCCCACGAGCATCCACTGCCCGAACTGCAGGTCGATGCCGTGCGCTTCGCCCAGGTAAGCCTTCATCAGGGCCATCGGGGGCTGTCCGATCAGGGTCGCCGTGGAGCCGATGGTCACCCCGTAGGCCACCCCGAGCAGCAGGGACGCGGCGAACTTGGTGCCGGCGGCCTCGCGGTGCACGGACCGGACCAGCTGCAGGATGGACACGGCGATCGGGACCATGATCACGGCGGTGGCGGTGTTGGACACCCAGGCGGAGATGAACGCGGAGGCGGCCATCAGGCCGAAGACGATCTGCGCCGGCTTGGTGCCCACCGTGCGGATGGTCAACAGGGCGACCCGCAGGTGCAGCTGGGACTTCTCGGTGGCCAGGCCCAGGACCACCCCGCCCATGACGAGGAAGACGACGGAGTCGGCGTAGGGTGCCGCGACCTCCTTCATGGACGCCATGCCGAACAAGGGGAACAGCACCAGCGGCAGCAGTGAGGTGACGGGGATCGGTGCGGCCTCGGTCATCCACCAGATCGCCATCCACAGCGCGCAACCGGCCACGGCGCGTCCCTCGAAGGACAGCGAGGCCGGGAGTACCAGGGCCAGGAGCAGGCCGGCGGCCGGGCCCAGGGCCAGCAGCCACCAGTTGCGCGCCGTGCCGGCGTCCAGGGCATCGCCCTGCTCCGGGGTGGCGCTGCCGGTGGCCGGGGCCTCCGGCGTCGGGTCGGTGGCGTCCGGGCGGTGCTGGCGCCGGTCGGTCGGTGAGGTGGTCATGGTCGGTGCCTCGTGTCTCGTGGGGCGCGGACAGCGCGGACGGTGCGAATGGAACGGATGGATCGGATCGGATCGGGCGGACAGCGCGGACAGGGAATCCGCTACCCGGCCGTGCGCGGGGTGGGACCGTCCGCGTCTGAATCGCGGATCCGTCACACCGTACTGGGATGAATCGAGCGGGTGAAGTACATATTCCCCAGGTATTGAGACGAGTGTCATCCTAAACTGTGGCTCATCGGTCTTTCCCCTGTGACAGAGGCCATCCCTACGCTAGACCGGTGCCCGCACGCGGGCGGTGGCGCCGTCCTGAGGCGTCGCCGCGCCAGACCTGTGGGCGCGCCGGGATGGCAGGAGTGAAAGGAGCCGCCGTGGACCTGCGCCAGATGCGCTACTTCGTGGCAGTGGCTGAGGAGCGCCACTTCGGACGCGCCGCCGAGCGCCTGCACATGGCCCAGCCCCCGCTGTCCCAGCAGATCAAGCAGCTCGAGGCGAGCCTGGACACGCAGTTGCTCGAGCGCACCACCCGCCGGGTGGACCTTACCGAGGCCGGCCGGCTCATGCTCGAACGAACCCGGCAGATCCTCGCGGACGTGGAATCCCTGGAGCGGGACGTGCGCGAGGTGGGGGCCGGAGCTGCTGGGGTGCTGCGCGTCGGCTTCGTCGGGTCGGCCACCTACCGGGTGGTGCCGGCCGTCGTGCAGCTGGCCCGCCGGGAGATGCCCGGGGTGCGGTTGCACGTGATGGGTGAGATGCTCACCCCGGACATCGAGCAGGCCCTGCTGGAGAACCGCCTCGACGTGGCCGTGCTGCGGCCCCCGGTGCTCTCCGCCGAGGTGGCCCTGGACCCGCTGGAGGGGGACTCGCTCGTCGTCGCCCTGCCGCCGGGCCACCCGCTGGCCGCCGGCGAGGGGCCGGTGGCCCTGGCCGAGCTGGCCGGCGAGGACGTCGTCGGGTACCCACCGGCCTCGGCGGTCGCCACCGTGTCCGCCGAGGCCTGCCGGCGCGCCGGCTTCCGCCCGCGCGTCGTGCAACAGGCCACCGAGACCTCGACCCTGCTGGCGTTCGTGGCCGCGGGCATGGGGGTGGCGCTGGTTCCCGACGGCGCCCGCCGGGCCATCTCCGCCTCACCCGTCGTGTACCGGGACCTGGTCGACGGTCCCGAGGTGGGCCTCGCGGTGGCCTGGAAGCGCGGGACCCGCTCGCTGCTCATCCCAGGATTCCGGTCCCTGGCCCATCACGCCGTCGCCCAGGTCCGCCAGGACGCGACCGCGTCCCCCAGCCCATCCACCGAACCCCTCGCCGAGGAGGCACCGTGAAGATCACCGGCATCGAGGCTATTCCCTATGCCATTCCGTACACCCACCCGCTGAAGTTCGCCTCGGGTGCGGTGGAGACCGCGGACCACGTCCTGGTCCGGGTCCACACCGACGAGGGCGTCACCGGGGTGGCGGACGCCCCGCCGCGGCCGTACACCTACGGCGAGACCCAGGTCTCGATCAAGCACGTGGTGGAGGAGATCTTCGCGCCCCAGGTCATCGGCCTGGACCCCTTCGACCGGGAGAAGGTCCACGCGGTGATGCGCCGGACCATCAACAACCAGGTCGCCAAGGGCACCGTGGACATCGCCCTGTGGGACCTGGCCGGAAAGGCGCTGGGCGTGCCGGTCCACCGCCTGCTGGGCGGCTGGACCGACTCGATGCGGGTCAGTCACATGCTCGGATTCCGGCCCGCCGCGGAGCTGCTGGAGGAGGCCCAGCGCTTCGGGGAGGAGTACGGCATCACCACGTTCAAGCTCAAGGTCGGCCGGCGGCCGCTGGCCCTGGATATCGAGGCCTGCCACGTCCTGCGAGAGGGCCTGGGCGAGGAGGTGGAGATCTACCTGGACGCCAACCGCGGTTGGACCGCCAACGAGGCCCTGCAGGTGCTCGAGCGCACCGCCGGACTGGGCCTGACGTTGCTGGAGGAGCCGTGCGACGCCAAGGAGGCGATGAGCCGCCGTCGGCTGGTGGAGAAGTCCCCGATCCCGGTGGTGGGGGACGAGTCCGTGCCCACGGCCGGCGATGCCTCGCGGGAGCTGCTCTCGGGCGGGTGCAACGCGATCTGCATCAAGACCGCGCGCTCCGGGTTCACCGAGGCCACCGAGATCCTCGGGCTGTGCACCGGGCTGGGGGTGGACGTGACCATGGGTAACCAGATCGACACCCAGGTGGGGTCACTGGCCACCGTCACCTTCGGCGCCGCCCACGAGGCGACCTCCCGGCGAGCCGGGGAGCTCTCGAACTTCCTCGACATGAGCGACGACCTGCTGGCCGAACCGCTCCGGATCACCGACGGCCGGATCTCGGTGCGCGACGTGCCCGGCGTCGGGGCCGACATCGACGAGGACAAGCTCGGCCGATACCGGACCGATCGCTAGTCAGCGCTATTCAGATAGCGGGCGTATCAGTACGGACGAAACCCGACATTCCGCCGGGCCGACGCTATCCATAGGCTTGACGCAACAATGTGACGCCGCACACGTCACCGACGACTAGATCCGTTGCCGCACGGCAGCACTCCGCACAACAGAAAGGGCACACCATGACCCCCCAGGAACAGGCAGTCGCCACCGCCGCGGCCTCCGGCGCCGCCGCCACCGACCGTTTCCGCCAGTCCGGCAAGACCTCGGCGGTCGAGGCCGA
>DATBUG010000049.1:0-2823 GCA_036516315.1 Citricoccus sp. | reverse complement strand
TGACCTACGACATGATCGACGACTACCTCGAGGGCCGGCAGATCCCGGACGAGGTCGCGGAGAAACTCGAGCAGGTGCACCTGCGCTCACGCCACAAGCGCACCACCCCGGTCACGATCCTCGATCCCTGGTGGCGCCAGGACTGACCTCCTCGCAGTCCCCCCTGACCCTCCCCCGCCAGCCGGCCGGTGACACGCTCACCGTCCTCTCACCAAATTCTCACGGAATTCATGGCACGTTAATAGGGTGTATTCCTTCCGCCACCGTGTCGTCTTCGCCCCCGGGGAGGTGACGCGCTCGTACGGCGTCTTCCGCCCGGGCACGCACCAGGGGCGCCTCACCCGCGGTGACTGGGACCTGAGGGTCCACCCGTTCCAGACCAATCCGTTGGCACGGGCCGCCGTGCGGCACTGGCGGGACGGCGTGTCCTGGGAGGCCACGGGGATCGTGGAGTACCAGCTCGAGCGCATCCGCCGGTTCGGCACCACGAACGCCGACCGCCTGGCCACCCGGGACGACGTCCTGCGCCGGTACGAGCGGCTGGACGGGTTGTACGAACTGGTGCGCCGCACCGGCGAGCTGCCGCCCGAGGCCAGCGCCGAGGACGGCATCTACGTCCACCTCGGCCGGGACGGCGAGGCCATCTTCGGCCACCGGGGAGTCCACCGCTTCGTCATCACGCACCTGCTGGGCGTCCCGGAGGTCACCGGTCAGCTCGGCGCCATCCACCCCCGGGCCCCGCAGGCGGTGCGCTACGCGCTGCGGCGCAGCACTCCCCCGGTCGCCTGGCACACCGCCGCCCCTCCGCGGCCGTCGGGCCTGCTGCAACGGCTGGATCCGCGGTTCCGCCCCATGGTCAGCGCCCCACCGGGACCCGCCGGACCACCGCCCAGGAGACAGCGTTGGCGATGACGGCGATCGCCACCAGCAGCAGGGCGATCTTCCAGGCGATTCCCGTGCTGAAGAAGGCCACCACGTCGACGTCGCTCGCCAGGACCAGGGCGAGTGCGCCGACGACGAGCAGCAGCAGGCCCGCGATCCCGGCCAGGATGCCGTACTGGCCCCAGCGCAGGTACGCCGCCGCCAGGCAGGCCCCGGCCGAGAGGCACGCGACGGAGAGCGCGAAGCCCAGCAGGAGGGTGACGCCGAGGTCGCCGTCGCCGAGCGCGTAGACGTCGAACATCCGGGCTCCGGTGAACCAGTGTCCCGTCGCCTGCTCCAGGAGCAGGAAGGCCCCCATCAACGCCGACAGGTAGACCGACTGGACGAGGATCCACAGGGCCGTGCCCGCCCAGTAGTGGCGGCGGGTCGACCCCATCATGCCGATGGCGAAGGGCATGGTGCGGGCGTAGGCGTAGACGCCGATCGTGACGATGAAGCCCGGCCAGGACCACAGGGCCGCCTGGTTGTACCGGAACCCTTCCGACAGTTGCCCGGCGGTGGCCGGAGTCAGGGCCGCGAGCACCCCGAAGACCAGCACGCACACCGCGGCGACGCCGGCCAGGATGATGGCCGGGACCCACAGCATCTGCATGCGGTCCACCAGGTGCAGGCGGGCGATCCTCAGCACTGGGTGCAGGCTCCGGGACCCGGCGCCGCCGCGCTCAGGTGCGGCGGGCCGGTGGGCGGGATCGGGACGGGTCGGGGCCGTGGTGGTCATCGTTCCTCCTGGGTGGCGTGGGTTCCGCTCGGGCGGCCGGTGGTGGGGAGGTCCCCGCCGCCGGTGGCGCCGGCGTCGGTGGGGCGGGAGCCGATGGCCGCCACGAGGTCCTGCAGGCCGACCGGGCCGATCTCCAGGTGCCGGTGCTCCGCGGCGGCGCGCAGGCCGTCGTCGGGCTGGCCGGCGAGCGTGACGGAGGCGAGTCCGCCGATCCGGCGGGTGTAGAGCACGTGCTGTCCGACGGCCAGCTCACCGACCGCCGTGGCCGGCCCGGACAGGGAGAAGGCGGCCGTGCGGGCGGCGTCCGCATCCGCGTCCATGAGGATCCGGCCGTCGTCGATCACCAGCACCTTCTCCAGCAGGTCCGCCGCCTCGTCGATCAGGTGCGTGGACATGATGATGGTGCGCGGGTTCTCGGTGTAGTCCTCCAGCAGGACGTCGTAGAACACCTGGCGGGCGGTGGCGTCGAGACCGAGGTAGGGCTCGTCGAAGACGGTCAGCGGGGCACGGGAGGCCAGGCCCACCACGATCGCCACCGAGGACAGCTGACCGCGGGAGAGCTTCTGGATCTTGATGTCCAGCGGCAGGCGGAACATGCGCACGAGCCGTTCGGCGAAGCCCTGGTCCCAGTGCTCGAAGAACCACGGCGCGGCACGCAGCACGTGCCCGGCCTTGAAGGACTCGGGGTACTTCTGGTTCTCCCGGGCAAAGCACAGGCTCGCCGCGGTCACGGGATCCTCGAACGGCTCCCGGCCCAGGACGGAGACCTGGCCGGCGGAGGCCCGCTCCTGGCCGGAGAGCACGGACAGCGCGGTCGTCTTGCCCGCGCCGTTGCGGCCGAGCAGGCCGCAGATGGTGCCGGCGGGGACGTCGAAGTCCAGGCCGTGCAGGACCTCCTTCCTGCCGAAGGACTTGCGCAGCCCCCGCACGCTGATGGCGGCGGCGCCGTCCAGGGGTGATCCGGGCGTGAGCGGGCTGGCGTCACGGCCGAGCGCTGCCGCGGCGCCGGCGGCCGGTGCGGCCGCGGTGCTGGGAACAGTGGTCATGGTTTCCCCTCGAGGATGGGTCGTTGCGGGTGGTCGGGATGGTCGGCGGCGCCCGGAAGGGGCGCTCCGGAGGCCGCGGCCTCCTGGATCATGGCGGTCAGGTCCTCCGGCGTGATC
>DATBUG010000048.1:0-1636 GCA_036516315.1 Citricoccus sp. | reverse complement strand
CTGTGGAACCCGGGGGCCGGACCCCGGCCGCGCCCGTTCAGGCCCGGGACGTCGTCACGGACGGGGCGTCCTCAGCGACGCCCGCGGCACCTACCGCCGGGTCCACCGGGTCCGCCGGGTACTCCGGGTCCGCCGGATCCTCCGCCGCTCCGTCGGTGTCGTCAGCGCCATCCCCCACGGAGCCCACCGTGGAGGGTGCGGGTGACGCACCACCGGCCCGCCGCCGTCGGGCCCGCCCGGCGCGTCCCGACGCCACGCTGCTCCCGCTGCCGCAGGCCGCGCGGGACGTGGTGCTGTTCCTGGCGCGGCTCGTGGTGGGCGTGGTCCTGATCGCCCACGGCTTGCAGAAGTTGGTCCAGGGCGCGCCGGGTACAGCCGAGGGCTTCGCCCAGATGGGCGTGCCGCAACCGGAGGTCGCGGCGATCATCGCCATGGTCGCCGAGCTCGGTGGCGGCGTGCTGCTCATCCTGGGGCTGATGACCCCGTTGGCGGCCCTACTGCCGGCCGTCGTGCTGATCGGCGCCGTCGTGGTGCACGCCGGCAACGGCCTGTTCGTCACCGAGGGTGGCTGGGAGCTCGCCGCCACCCTCGGGGCGGCCTGTCTGGTGCTCGGCGCCGTCGGCCCGGGCCGGTGGAGCGTGGACGGTCTGCTCACCCGGTTGCGCCGCGACCACTGAGCCGGCGCTCGACGTTCTGTTGCGCCGGTATACGGCCCTCTTTCCTCTGTGTGCGGCGGTGCCTAGGGTGAAGGGATGACGACGAAGTACACCACCACCAATCCGGCCACCGGACAGATCGAGCGCGAGTTCCCCACCCTGCAGGACGGGGAGGTCGAGGGCGTCCTCGCCCGGTCCCACGCCGCCTATGACGGGTGGCGCTCGACGTCCGCCCAGGAGCGGGCGCAGGTGCTGGCCGCCGTCGCGCAGGCCTACCGGGACCGGGCCAAGGAACTGGGCCAGATCATCGCCCAGGAGATGGGCAAGCCGCTGCCGCAGGCGATCGGCGAGGCCAAGCTGGCCGGCAAGATCTACCAGTGGTACGCCGACCACGGCCCCGAGCTGCTGGAGACCGAGACCCTGGACCCGCAGGGTGCCGTCGAGTCCGTGGTGCAGACCACCCCGCTGGGCTCGATCGTGGGCATCATGCCCTGGAACTACCCCTACTACCAGGTGGCCCGGTTCGCCGCGCCCAACCTGATGGCCGGCAACACCATCATCCTCAAGCACGCCCCCATCTGCGGCGCCTCCTCCGAGGCGATGGAGCAGATCCTGCACGAGGCCGGTGTGCCGAAGGACGCCTACATCAACGTGTACGCCACCAACGAGCAGGTCGCCACGATGATCGCGGACCCGCGCGTGCAGGGCGTCTCCCTCACCGGCTCGGAGCGGGCGGGCACCGCCGTGGCGAAGACCGCCGCCGAGAACCTGAAGAAGGCGGTCCTCGAGCTCGGCGGCTCCGACGCCATGATCGTGCTGGACGACGCGGACCTGGAAGCCACCGCCAAGGTGGCCGCGAAGAGCCGGCTGTCCAACGCCGGCCAGGCCTGCAACTCGCCCAAGCGCATGATCGTGCCGAACGACAAACTCGAGAAGTTCGTGTCCATCGTGGTGGACACCTTCGAGAACGCCACGGTGGG
>DATBUG010000047.1:0-15898 GCA_036516315.1 Citricoccus sp. | reverse complement strand
GCGGGTCACCACGCGCTTTCCGTCCGGCGAAAGGACTAGGAGACGGCCACGGCCGGGGCCTGGTCGGCGTCGGCGTCGGCGTCCCCGGCCTCCTGGCCCAGCCAGCGCAGCGCGTTCCGTGAGGCGATGGCCTCCCACTGGGCGTCCGGCAGGTCCATCTCGCGCAAGGTGCGGGCCACCGGCTCCTCACGCAGCATCGCTGGGAAGTCCGACCCCACCAGCAGCCGGTCCGCGCCGAGCAGGTCGATGAGGTAGCGGATGGCCCGGTGGTCGAAGACCATCGAGTCGTAGTAGAACCGCCGCGCAATCTCCAGCGGGGACGGGCCGTCGTCGTGCATCACCGCACGGTCCAGGTCCACGGGTCCCTCGTTCCAGGCCCCGCCCCAGAAGTACTGGGCACGGGGCAGCATCATGGCGAATCCGCCCGCCGCGTGGCTGAAGGAGATCCGCAGATCCGGGCAGGCCGCGGCGGTGCCGCCCAGTGCCATGGACCCGGCCGCGAACATGCCCTCCACGCCCACCACGTAGGTCCCCATGGCCGAGGCGGGCAGCCGGGACATCGGCGCGGGCATGGCATGGACGAACACGCTCAGTCCCAGCCGCTCGGCCTCCCGGAAGAAGTCGAGGAAGCGCTCGTGGCCGATGGACTCACCCAGGATGTTGGACGCGATCTCCACGCCGGCCAGGCCGAGGTCCTTGAGGGCCCGCAGCTCCTCGGTCGCGGCGTCCGGGGACTGCATCGGCACCATGCCCAGGCCGTATAGCCGGTCCGGGGCCACCGAGCACATCCCCGCGGTGAACTCGTTCACGTGGCGCGCCAGGGCGAGCCCGTCGCGGTCCGGCAGGTCGTAGCGCAGCAGGGGCGGCATGGGACTGACCACCTCGGCGCCGACGTCCGAGACTTCCTGTTCCTCGAGCCGGCGCTCGGCGGCGAAGAAGGCGTCCCGGGCACGGAACCTCATCGGTCCGAACTCGAGCATCCGGTCGGTGGAGCCGTCCACGGCGTGCATGGAGGGGAAGCAGGAGGGGGCGTCCTCCGGGTAGTCGGCCGGGAGGATGTGGGCGTGGGCGTCGATGATCAAGGCAGGCTCCCTGCTTTCGTCGGATTCTTGTCGTGAAGGGTCAGCGGTGTGGCTCGACGGTGACGTGGATGGCCGTGCCGTCCCCGCGTTCTCCCGCGAGGGTCTCGATGGCCTCCGCCACCTGGTCGAGCCCGAAGCTGTGGGTGTGCATCCGGCCCAGGTCGAACCGGCCGGACTCCAACAGGGAGATGGCCTTGGCGTTGGCGGCGGCGTCCACGCCGAAGGCACCCTGGACGCTGAGGCCCTTGTTGATGATCAGGTCCGTGTTGATCGGCAGATCGCGGCCCCCCTTGAGCCCGGCCAGCACCACGCGGCCGCCGTGGCGGACCACCCGCAGCGCCTCCGTGACGGGGCCGGCGGCCATGGGCGTCAGGTCCAGGGCGACGTCGGCCATCCGCCCGCCGGTCAGTTCGGCCACGACATCCACCACGTCCTGCGCCTCGGGTCCGTCCACGACGACGGTGTGATCGGCCCCCAGTTCGCGGGCGGCCTGCAGCTTGTGCCGGTCGGCGTCGAGCCCGGTGATGACCACCAGGCGGGCGCCGGCGGCCTTGGCGGCGATCACTGCGGCGATCCCGCGCTGGCCGGCGCCGAGGACCACCAGGGTGTCCCCCATCCCGACGCCGCCGAGGTCCACCGCCCAGCGCACCCCGGCGCCCAGGGGGTTGTACATGGCGGCGATGTCGATCGGCAGGGAGTTGTCGATCCGGTGCATCACCGCGTTGGGGTCCAGGTATAGGTGTTCGGCGAATCCCCCGACGACGGCCGGGGCGTCGTCGATGCCGGTCACCCCGTGCGAGTGCCGGCGCCGTCGGCAGGACTGATAGCGGCCGACCAGGCAGTCGGCGCACGACCGGCAGGGCACGATGACCTCCAGGGCGACGCGGTCGCCCACGGACACGCCCCAGCGTTCGGCCGCCCGCTCCCCCAGTTCCTCGATGATGCCCACCGGTTCGTGCCCGGGCACGAACGGCTGGGTGGCCGTGCCCATATGGCCCCGGTAGATCTCGATGTCGCTGCCGCAGATGCCGTTGGCCTCCACGCGCAACAGCCCGTCGTCGGGGCCGATGCGGGGGCGGGGGAACTCCCGGATCTCGATCTGGCGCGGGCCGGTCTGCACGGCCGCGCGAATGGTCTCAGCCATGGTTCGCCTTTCGGTGGGCAGCGCGCCGCGGCCCTGGCCACGGCGCGCTGCGAGGGGATGGAGGACGTGCCGGCACCGCGACCGGCGGTGGTCAGCGGACCACGGAGGTGACCGGTGGCCCGGGCGGCGCGTGGCGCGCCGGTCCGCCGTCGACGGCCAGGATCTGCCCGGTGAGCCAGCGGGACTGCCCGCTGAGTAGGAACAGGGCCGCGTGGGCGATGTCCCAGGCGCTGCCCTCCTGCTGCAGGGTGGTGGCCTTGCGGCGCGGCTCGCGGAAGCGTTCGTCCATGTTCGCCGCGGCGAAGGAGCCCCAGATGGCCCCTACCTCGATGCAGTTCACCCGGATGCCCTGCGGGCCCAGGGTGGTGGCGGCCCCCTCGGTGAGGTTCTCCAGGCCGGCCTTGGCCACGCAGTAGGGCATGCCCGGACCGCGGGCCCGCACCCCCACGGAGGAGATGTTCACGATGGCGCTGCCGGCGGGCAACAGGGGTGCGGCGTGCCGGGTGGCCGACCACGCCGAGACGAGGTTGAGCGAGAGCAGCTCCTGGAACCGCTCCGGGGTGACCTCGAAGATGCCGGCGCGGTCCCCGCTGGCCACGTTGTTCACCAGCCCGTCCAGTCCGCCCAGCAGTTCGGCGGCCTCGGTCACGGCGCGGCCGGCGTCCTCGTCCGTGGTGACGTCCGCGAGCACCGGGTGGGCGGTGCCCCCGGCGGCCTGGATCCGCTCGACCGTGCGCTGAGCGGCCTCGGCGTTGCGGTCGAGCACCGCCACCGAGCCACCCTGCGCGGCCACGAGCCGGGCGATGGCGTAGCCGACGCCGGGCAGCTCGCCGTTCTGGCCGGCCCCGGTGACCAGCACCCGACGGCCGTCCATCCAGCCGTGCGCGCCAGGGGTGATCGGGTCCTCGAGCGGGTCCGCGCCCCGGCCCGTGGCCGGGCGGGATGCCAGTGCGGTGTCAGCCATGGAGGGCCTCCTGGGGGACGGGGGTGTGCCGGGGAACGGCGGCCGCCTCGGGGCCGATGACGGGGACCGGGGCCCCGGACCAGTCCGCGAAGTAGCGGACCACCATGGAGATGCCCGCGTTGCGGGCCCCGGCGACGGCGACGATCACCTTGTCCGGGTCGGCCAGGGTGGGCTGGAACCGGTCCGGGTCCTCCCCCGTGCCCGGGAACCGCACGCCGTTCTGCTCGGCGCTGTCCTTGCCCACGGCCTGCAGCTGCGCCGTGGTCCTCCCGGCATGCTCCACGAGCCACCGCGCCACGTCCCGGCGGGAGTAGCCCGCGCGGGCCAGCAGCTGGGCGTGTTCCGGGCACAGGACCACGCCGGCCCCGGCGTGCTTGAAGATCCAGGCGCCCGAGCGTCCGATGGTGTCCGCGAAGTCGGCCAGCAGCTGCTCCGGGTCGGAGGTGTGCCGGTTGTCCACGAACTCGCAGGTGCGCAGCAGGGTGGTGGTGACGGCGTCACCGGGCACCCCGAGCTCCTCGGCTAGGGGTGGCCAGGGGCTCTCCGCCTCGTTCTCGGCCACGACGATCGACCACCGGCCGGGCAGGCCCTGGGTGGCCTGCTCCAGCTCGTGCGGCCGGATGCCGTAGGCGTTGCGCACGGTCAGTCCGATCGCCCGCCCGATCGTCGCGTTCGGCCGGAACCCCGGTCCGAAGACGCCACCGGAGCCGTTGATGCCGAGTTCGCGGGTGATCGCCCCGTTGACGATCACCAGGGGCGCCGGGCCGCTGGTGGACTGCCAGCCGCCCCCACCCGTGGCCCGTTCCTTGGTCAGGGCCCGCCAGGCGGCCAGCACCACGGGGAAGTACTCGGGGCGGCAGCCGGCCATCGCGGCGTTGATGGCCAGCAGCTCGACCGTCACGGTGCGGTCCACCTGCTGCAGGTGGCCGATGACCTCGTCGGCGGGCCGGCCGCCGGCCTCCAGGAACCGGTCGACCAGCTCCCGCGTGGCGGGGACCAGGGGCAGCCCGTCCGACCACCCCTGCTCGTAGGTGTACTCGATGGCAGCCTGGGCCATCTGCGCGTCGATGCGCTGGTGCCCGTTGGATCCGGTGTCCATCACGCGGCCTCCGCCAGGGTGAGCCGCCCGACGATCTGCGGGAGCAGCTGCCGGGCGCGGTCCCGGACCTCGTCCTCGGTCAGCACGGCCATCGGGTGCGCGGTCTCGATCCACTCGTAGTCCGCGTCCCCCTGCACCTGGGCCATGGTCCGGCCGGTGATGTCGAAGGCGTCGGTGAGCACCACGGCGGCCGGCAGGCCGGCCCGTTCGAAGGTGATCCCGTCCGCGACGGCGGCCGCGCTGCACGAGCCGCAGTCACCGACACCGGTGACGACCACGTCGCAGCGTTCCCGGTACCTCTCGACGATGCTGCGGTCCACGGGCACCGAGAAGTTCTGCTTGGTCTCCACGATGCTCACCTCCCGCGCACCGTGCTCGGTGGTGAGCAGGTCACCGACCGCACGCAGCAGCAGCAGCGCGTTGTGCTTGGTGTTGTCCAGCAGGCCGATGCGCAGTCCGGCCAGGGACGAGGGCCGGGGTGCCCGGCCGGCCTGGGCCTGGGCGTGGTCCTCCGGGGGCACCGCCCCGGTGGGATCAAGGATCCCGTGAAGAGTCTGAGCCATGGTCTTCCCCTAGTCGTGGACGATGATGCCGCGGATGTTCCGCCCGGCCAGCAGGTCCTCGTAGGCCGTGTTGACCTCGTCGAGGGCGTACCGGCGGGTGATGAGCTCCTCGAGTTTGAGGTCACCGGCGCGGTACAGGCCGAGCAGCTTCGGGATGTCGTACAGCGGGTTGCAGTCCCCGAACAGCGCGCCGCGGATCTGCCGCTGGTAGCTGATGAGCATCCCGGCGTGGATGGTGACCGCCTGCTCGTTGAGGTGGCCCACCGAGGTGATGGTCAGCTTCCCGCCCTTGCCGGTCATCGCGATGCCGGCGTTGGCCATCTCCTGGGTGACGACGTCGGCGGTGATGATCACCTTGTCCGCGAGCTGTCCCCAGGTGGTCTCCACCACGAAGTCGTGGGCCTCCTGGGCCGTGGCGAAGGCGTGGGTGGCACCGAACAGCTCAAGGGCGGACTCGCGCTTGAAGGTCACCGGGTCCACGACCACCACGTTCTTGGCCCCGGCGTAGCGGGCGCCCTGGACCGCGTTGGATCCCACGCCGCCGGCACCGAAGATCACCACGGTCTCCCCCGCCCGGACCTCGGCCGCGTAGACGGCGGAGCCCCAGCCGGTGGGGACGCCGCAACCGACCAGGGAGCCCAGCTCGAACGGGATGTCCTCCGGCAGCGGGACCACGGCGTACTCGGAGACGACCGTGTACTCGGAGAAGGTGCCCAGGGTGCAGAAGCCACCCACGTCCTGTCCCGTCTCGTCGTGGAACCGGAACGTGTCGTCCAGGAACATGCCGGTCCCCGCGTTGAGGCCCTGCACGCACATGTTCTGGTGCCCGGTGGAGCACGGCCGGCAGTACCCGCAGGCGGGGATGTAGGCACAGACCACCCGGTCCCCCGGCTTCACGCGGGTGACGCTGGGGCCCACGGACTCCACCACGCCGGCGCCCTCGTGACCGCCGACGATGGGGAAGCGGACCGGGGCGTCCCCGGCCGTGATGTGGTGGTCGGAGTGGCACAGTCCGGAGGCGTGCATCCGGACGCGGACCTCGTGCTCCTTCGGCGGGTCCAGCCGCAGGTCGGTGAGCTGCCAGCCCTCGTGCGGTCCGCGGGCCACGGCGGCCCGCGTGGTCAGGATGTCCGCACCGGCCTGCTCGGTGGCCACGGACGACGTCGTCATTGCCATGGTGTCTGTTCCTCTCACTTGCCCGGACGCGCGGCGCCGCGCATCGAGACGGTCTTGACCTGCGTCCAGTTCAGGACGGCGTCCGCGCCCATGGTCCGGCCGAAGCCGCTGTTCTTGTAGCCGCCGAACGGCCCGCCGATGACGCCGGCCCCCAGGGCGTTGTTCACGCCCACCTGGCCGGCCTGCAGGGCCCGGGACATCCGCACGGCGGTGCCCACGTCCTCGGTCCAGACGGAAGCGACGAGGCCGTACTCGACGCCATTGGCCACCTCGACCGCGTGCTGTTCGTCGTCCACCGGGATGACGGAGAGCACCGGGCCGAAGATCTCCTCCTGGGCGATGGTCATCTCCGGGCTGACGTTGTCGAACAGCGTGGGGTTGACGAAGAACCCGTCGCCGAAGTCCCCTCCGGACGGGGCATCTCCGCCCAGCACCAGGTCGGCGCCGGAGGAGCGGCCGGCCTCGATGTAACCCATGACCCGTTCGTGCTGGCGGCCGTTGATCAGCGGCCCCATGTTCACCTGCTGATACCAGGGGCCCACCGTCACCTGCTCCATGGCGGCGGCGAGCCGCTCGACCATCTCCTGGTGGACGCTGCGGTGGACCACCACCCGCGAGCCGGCCGCACAGATCTGGCCGGTGTTCATGGTGATGCCGGTGGCGATCGCCGGGGCCGCGACGGCCAGGTCGGCGTCCGGGAAGACCACCTGCGGGGACTTGCCGCCCAGCTCGAGGTGCAGCGGGATGAGGTTGCGGGCGCAGGCCTCCATCACGGTGGACCCGGTGGCCGGGGAGCCGGTGAAGCCGACCCGGTGGATGCCGCGATGGTTCGGGATGGCGGCGCCGGCCTCGGAGCCGTATCCGGTGACCACGTTGATGACGCCGGCCGGGATCCCGGCCTCCTGCGCCAACCGGGCCAGCGCCAGCGGCGCCAGCGGGGCGTCCTCGGCGGGTTTGATGACGATCGTGTTCCCCGCGGCGATGGCGGCGGCCACCTCGTTGGTGAACATCGGCCCGGGGGCGTTCCACGGGATGATGGCGCCGACCACGCCGTAGGGCTCCCGCAGGGTGAAGCCGACGACGTCCGGCGAGTACGTCGGCAGCGAGACCCCCTGGACCTTGTCCGCCTGGCCCGCGATGAAGCGGATCATCCCGGCCAGCGGTGAGGGACCCCAGTGGGGGCGGCCGACGTCGCGGGACTCCAACTGGTCCAGGACCTGGGCGTTCTCCTCCACGAGGGCGGCCCAGCGGTACAGCAGGCCGGCGCGGGCCGTGGCATTGAGGTCCCGCCAGGCCGGCAGGGCGGCCTCGGCGGCCCGCACCGCGGCGTCCACGTCCTCGGCGGTGCCCCGCGGCACCCGGCCGAGGACCTCCCGGTTGGCGGGGTTGATGACCTCGATGGACTCCCCGCCGGCGGCGGGGACCCACTCACCGCCGATCAGCTGGACGTCGTCGCGCAGCAGGGGGGTGTCGAGTGCTTCCTGGGGATCGATGACTGCGGTCATGGTGTTGCCTTCCTCGCGTCGATCAGTGCTCGATGGTGATGATTCCGCGGATGTTCTTGCCGTCGAGCATGTCCTGGTACCCCTCGTTGACCTGGTCCATGCGGTAGCGGTTGGTGATGAGCTCGTCGAGCTTGAGCTTGCCGTTCTGGTACATGCTCACCAGCCGCGGCACGTCGTGCAGGGGGTTGCACGCGCCGAAGATGGCGCCCTGGACCCGGCGCTGGAAGCCGATCAGCATGCCGGGGTGTTCCTTGACGGACCCGTTGCCGACGGCGGTGATGGTCACCTGTCCGGACTTGCCCACGATGTTGATCGCGTCGTGGATGACCTCGTCGTGCAGGCTGCCGACGGTGATGATGGCGTGGTCGGCCAGTTCGCCCCAGGTGGAGTCGATGACGAAGTCCGTGGCCTCCTGGGCGGTGGGGAAGACGTGCGTCGCCCCGAACTCCAGGGCCTTCTCCCGCTTGAACTCCACCGGGTCCACGACGACGACCCGCTGGGCCCCGGCCATGGCGGCGCCCTGCACCGCGTTCATGCCCACGCCGCCCGCACCGAAGACCACGGCGGTCTGGCCGGCCTCCACGCCGGCGGCGTGCACGGCGGAACCCCAGCCGGTGGGCACCCCACACCCGACCAGGCAGGCGACGTCGAACGGCAGTTCCTTCGGGATCGGGATCACGGAGTACTCCGAGACCACGGTGTACTGCGAGAAGGTCCCCAGCACGCAGAGCCCGCCGAAGTCCACCCCGTCCTGGTGGAACCGGAAGGTCCCGTCCGGGAACTCACCGGTGGCGGCGTTCTTGCCGGCGTCGCAGAGGTTCTGGCGCCCCGTGGAGCAGTACCGGCAGGACCCGCAGGCGGGGATGAAGGAGCACACCACGTGGTCGCCGACCTGGACGCGGGTGACGCCCTCCCCCACGGCGTCGATGATGCCGGCGCCCTCGTGCCCGCCCACGACGGGCATGCGCATGGGGGCGTCACCCTTCTGGATGTGGTCGTCCGAGTGGCACATGCCGGCGGCCATCATCTTGATCCGGACCTCGTTGGCCTTGGGCTCATCGAGGTCGAGTTCGGTGACTTCCCAGGGCTGTCCGGGCTCACGGCACACGACCGCCCGAGTCTTCATGCTCATGGGACCCCTTTCTGGCTGGAGCTGACGTGGACGGGCGCCGAGGGACTCGGCCGCCTCCGCACCACCTGAGGATGGACTCACCGTGGCCCATGTGTGACGCCCATCACCAGCGCTCTTCCATGGCATGGAAACCCGCGCCCCACCCGGCAGCCGCCTCGGCGTCACCGGGGCCGGGTGCCACGGTCCGCGCGGGACCGCGAGCGTCCCGAGCGCGGGTTCTGCCGGGTGGAAACCGTGCTGTGCGCACCGCGGCACGGCGGTTCACTGTCCGGGAACGCCTGTGACGCGCATCACGGCCAGCGCCCTCACCACCGGCGTGCGGCCACGCCATGACGAACGGAGACCCGCAGTGATCGACAAGTTCCGGCAGGACGTGCTCGGGCACCTGGACCAGGTCCCCGACGGCGCTACCGTCGCCGTCGGGGGTTTCGGAGCCTCTGGGCGCCCCGATGCCCTGCTCAACGCCCTGTGCGAGCTCGGCAAGACCGAGCTGCACCTGTACGTCAACAACGTCGGGGAGGACTTCCAGGGGGTGGGCCGCCTACTGCGGGAGGGGCGGTTGCGCCGGCTGACCGCCTCGTTCCCGATCCTGCCCGAGTTCTACGAGGAGTACTTCGCCGGCCGCGTGGAGTTCGAGCTGGTCCCCCAGGGCACCCTGGCCGAACGGATGCGGGCCGGCGGGGCCGGCATCACCGCCTTCTACACCCCCTCCGGGGCCGGGACCATGCTCTCGGACGGGACCTTCCCGCTGTCCTACCGGGACGGGGGCCCGGAGGCGATGCTGGAGGCCAAGGAGGTCCGGGACTTCGAGGGCCGGCCGCACGTGCTGGAGCGCGGCATCCGCGCCGACGTCGCCCTGGTCAAGGGTCGCCGCGGGGGCCGGAAGGGCAACATCCGGTTCCGCCGTTCCGCCCGGAACTTCAACCCCCTGGCGGGGATGTGCGGCCGGACCACCTTCGTCGAGGTCGAGGAGCTCGTGGACGTCGACGCCCTCGACCCGGACGACATCCATCTGCCGGGGGTCTTCGTGGACCACGTGGTGATGACGGCCGAGCCCGTCCCCGCCACCGCACACGTGCTGCGCACGGCCCCCGACCACCGCCGGGACACCCCCGTGACGAGCACCGAGGAGATCCGATGAGTTCCATCACCACCGCGACCGCCCCGGCCCCGCCCCGCGGGCTGAACCGCGACCAGGTGGCCGCCCGCGTAGCCCGTGACCTGCAGGACGGCTACACCGTCAACCTGGGCGTGGGGATCCCCCTGGCCGTGCCCCGCTTCATCCCGGAGGACGTCGAGGTCGTGCTGCACGCGGAGAACGGCGTGCTCGGCCTGGGCCCGCACCCGGGCGAGGGCCACGAGGACCCGGACCTGACCGACGCCGGGAAGAAGCCGGTGTCCCTGCGGCCGGGGGCGGCGATCGTGGACTCGGCCACCTCCTTCGCCGTGATCCGCGGCGGCCACCTGGACGTGACGGTCCTGGGCGCGCTGCAGGTCTCGGAGACCGGGGACCTGGCCAACTGGTACGTCCCGGGCCGGAACCCCGCCGTCGGTGGCGCCATGGACCTGGTGGCGGGCACCCCGCAGGTGTGGATTTGCATGGAGCACGTGGACCGGCACGGCGCCCCCAAGCTGGTTCGCGAATGCACGTTCCCACTCACCGGGGCGGGCGTGGTCACCCGGGTCTACACGGACCTGGCCGTGTTCCACGTGGAGGAGGGCGCGCTCGTGCTCGTCGAGTGCGCCCCGGGGATCAGCCCCGAGACGGTCCGGCGGCACACCGCCGCCGCCTACACCGAGCGACTGGGCCGCTGACCGCCCCGGCCAGTCCGGGTAGTCCGGCCAGTCTGGGTAGTCCGGCCAGTCTGAGTAGTTCCGGTAGTCCGGCAGGCCCCGACAGGCCCCCGGCAGGCCCCGGCAGAACAGTCCGAACGGTGGGCACAGCGAGCGCACCGGAGAGTCGAAGGAGAGGACGCATGGAACAACTCGAGGGACGGGTCGCCGTCATCACCGGAGGCAGCAGTGGCATCGGCCGGGGCATCGCCCTGGCCTGCCTGGAGGCCGGCATGACGGTGTACGTCACGGGACGGAGCCCGGAACACCTGGAGGACACGGTGCGGGACGCCACCGGCCGCGGATTCGAGGTCCGCGCCCTGCAGGTGGACGTCACCGACCTGCCGGCCATGCTCGCCGCGGCCGCCCGCGTCCAGGAGGAGGCCGGCGGCGTCGACCTGCTGGTGAACAACGCGGGCATCGGTCTCACCGGGCCGGTCAGCGCCGCCACCCCCGCGGACTGGGACTGGCTGATCGACGTCAACATCAAGGGCGTCGGCCACGGCCTGCACGCCTTCCTGCCCCTGCTGCGGCGGGAGAAGCCCGGGCGGTCCGGGGCGCACATCGTCAACACCTCGTCCATGGCCGGGTTGATGCCGATCGTCGCCGGCCTCTACTCGATGACCAAGGCGGCCGTGATCGCCCTGTCCGAGGCCCTCCACATCGAGCTGGCCCCGGAGGGCATCGGGGTCTCCGCCTACTGTCCGGGGCCCACGCACTCGAACATCGCCGCAGCCGTGGCACGCCGCCCCGAGGGCTATGGGCCGTCCGGGTACGACCGGCCCGACCCGGCGCACCTTCGGGCCGCTGCCCGGCAGCCGTACATGAGCGCCGAGGAGGCCGGTCAGCGGGTGCTGGCCGGGGTCCGCCGGGGCGATCTGTTCATCCTCACGCACCCGGAGTTCCGGGACGGCGTCGTGGACCGGCACCGCACGATCGAGGAGGCCTTCCCGGACGAGCCCCTCCACGCCGAGCGGGCCGCGGCCATCCCGTTCCTCACCTCCTCCCCCGTCTACGCCCCGGACCACCGGCTGCCGCCGCCGGTCCACCCGGGCCCCACCGCGCACGCTGCCCCCTGAGCGGCGCTGCGCCCGGGCACCGGTCAGCCGCGCAGGTCGAGGGGGATCACCGGCAGCGGGCCGGCCAGGTCCTGCGGGCCGGCCGGGTGGTAGGCGAAGTTCTTGGCCCGGGCGCCGCCGTCGACCGCGAGGTCTGTGCCCGTGATGAGCCGCGCGTAGTCGGAGCACAGCCACGCGACGGCGTGACCGATGTCCGTGGGCGTGCCGGTGGTGCCCATCGGCACGAGGGCGGGCCGGTTACCGGTCCACCGGGTGGGGCGCCGCCAGGGCTCGTCCCCCTCGGCACCGCCGAGCCCGGATCCCCGCGGCGGCCCGTCCAGCACGCCGCGCGCTCCGTCTGCCAGCAGGTCCGGATTGTCCGGGGTGGGCGCGGTGGGCGTGAACCCGTTGACGCGGATGCCATAGGGAGCCAGGTCCATGGCCGCTGCCCGGACGAAGTTGTTCACCCCGCCCTTGCAGAAGGCGTAGGCGATCACCCCGGCCGTCCCGCTCCAACCGTTCGAGGAGGAGATGCACACGATCGACCCGCGGATGCCCCGTTCGGCCATGGCCCGGCCCACGAGCTGGGTGTTGAGGAAGTATCCCAGGGAGGAGACCCGCACCGCGTGCTCGTAGGAGCGCGGGTCCTCGTCCAGCACGCCCCGGCCGCCCAGCACGGCGGCGTTGTTGACGAGGATGTCGATCCGGCCCCAACGCCGGAGCACCGCGTCCACGTACCCCGCCACCTGGTCCTGGTCCGTCACATCCCCGGGGGCCGCCATGGCCTGGCCGCCGTGGGCCTCGATGCGGGCGATGCAGGCGTCCATCGACTCCGCGGAGACGTCGTTGCAGGCGACCTTCGCGCCGTACCGGGAGAGGGCCAGGGCGATTCCGCTGCCGATGTTGGGGCCGCAGCCGGTCACCAGCGCCACCTTGCCGTCGAGGTTCACGTCCATGGGGTCTCCTTCGCTCCACGCGTTCGTCCGTTCATCCGTCCGCCCGTCAGACCGTCCGGTACCGGTCAGACGGCGCTGCTGACCGCCGGTGCGGGGCGGCGCATCGGGAACGGGCTCAACCCGCCACCGTCCACGGGGATGGCCTGACCGGTGACGTACCCCGCCTCGGGCGAGGCCAGGAACGCCACGAGCGCGCCGATGTCCGCCGGTAGTCCTACCCGGCCCACCGGGATCGCCCGGCCGCGGGCCGCCATCGCCTCCGACAGGTCCAGGTCCGCCTCCGGGTCCAGCACGGCCCGGCTCGTGGCCACCAGCCCCGGGCACACGGCGTTGACCGTGACGCCCCACGGCCCCAGGTCCATGGACAGGGACCGCGTCATCCCGATGACCGCCGCCTTGGACGCCGAGTACGCCACGGACCCCGGGGCGGCCGTGAGCCCGGCCATGGAGGAGACGTTGACGATCCGCCCGTACCCCTGCGCGCGCATCAGCGGCACGGCGGACCGGCACATCCAGTAGGTGCCGCGGACGTTGACGTCGATCTGCAGGTCGAAGGCCTCGTCCGGCACGTCCTCCACGTCCTGGCGGTCCACGCCCTGGGGTGCCGCGGCGTTGTTCACCAGGATGTCCAGGCGCCCGTGGACCTCGCGCACGGTGCCGAACAGGCGCCGCACGTCCTCGCGGACCGAGATGTCCGCCAGCACGGTCTGCACCTGTGTCCCGGCCGCGCGCAACTGATCGGCGAACTCCACCAGGCCCGACGGCGGTGCCTCCCCCCGGCGCCGCTGGCGCTCGTTGGCCACGCCGCGCGGCTCACGGTCCGTCACGACCAGGTCCGCGCCCCGGGCGGCGAGCGCCCGGGCGATCGCCTGGCCCATGCCGTCCGGCTTGCCGCACCCGGTGACCAGCGCGACCTGCCCGGACAGGGGACCTGTGTGACCGGGGGGCCGGGCCCCGTCCCGACGGTGAGCCTGGTGCTGTTCGTTCTCGTCGATTCGCGCGCTGCTGTTCTCGTCCACGTCCGTCACGGTAGGACCGCCCCCGGGCGGCCGGGCTGTGCCTTCCTCCCGGTGGAAGCCCCCGTGCCCGGCCACCGGCCCGTCCGCGAGGATCGTCGCAACGGGGCGGGCCCGGCCCCGCGGACGGAGGCGACATGACGCACGGCGCGCGGTATGACGACCGGTACGAGACGGACATCGTGGTGGTCGGCGCCGGCGGGGCGGGGGCCCCCTTCGCCACCCGTGTGGCCGCGCTGACCGGAGCACGGGTCCTGGTCCTGGAGGCAGGTCCCGTCCCGGGGGACGCCGGTGGCTTCCCGGCGGAGGTGCTCGACGCCTCGGCCCTGCCCACGGTGGCCGGGCGCGGCGCCCACACGTGCTGGTACCCGGCTGAGCTGGCCCCCGGCACGCCGGCGGACATCGGCCGGGGCCGCGGCGCCGGGGGGTGCACCGCCGTGAACGGGGCCTACTTCGTCTGGCCGCGCCTGGCAGACCTGGAGCGGTGGTCGGCCGGCGGGCACCCCGAGTGGTCCCCGGACCGGGTGTTGCCGGTCCTGCGCTCCCTGGAGTCCGACCTGGACCTCGACCACCCGTCCGGCCGGCATCTCGGACGCGGCGCACCGGCGCACGGCACTGGGGCCCACGACACTGCACCTCACGGCACGGCGATGCACGGCACGAGGGGACCCGTGCCGGTACGGAGGGCCCGCGTGGCCGGCTCCACGGTGGCGGAGGCGTTCGCTGCGGCGGCCGACGCCCTCGGGCACGCCCCGGTCACCGACCTGAACGACCCCACGATCACCGAGGGACACGGCGCCCTGCCACTGAACGTCCTCGACGGCGTCCGGATGAACACGGGGCTCACCCACCTGCTCCCGGCCCTGCGCGACGGCCTGGTCACCGTCTGGGGCGACACCGCGGCCCGGGGCATCCTGATGGACGGGCCGCGCGCCGTGGGCGTCGAGGCCGAACGGGCCGGGCGCGCGGTCCGCATCCACGCCGACGAGGTCGTCCTGGCGGCCGGCCCAGTGGCCAGTCCCCACCTGCTGATGACCTCCGGGATCGGTCCGGCCACCGCCCTGCGACGCGCGGGCGTGCCCGTGGTGGTCGACTCCCCGGGGGTGGGCGCCGCCTTCAGCGACCACCCGGACCTGATGCTCACGGTCCCGGTGCACCGGCCCGTCGCGAACCCGGACCGGTTGCTGTTCGGCTGGGCCCTGCACCTGTCCGGGGAGGACACCACCACGCCCGGAGACCTCGAGGTCCTGCCCATGCTGCGCAGCTTCGGGGCCCTGACCGGAGGGGACGAGGCCGGCGACCTGGCCGTCATCGTGGCCTTGCAGCGCCCCGAGAGCCGGGGGACGCTCACCCTGGCCTCCGCCGACCCCCGCCAGCCGCCGGTCATCCACCACCGGCACCTGTCCACCGCACACGACCGCGCGCGCCTGCGCACGGGCCTGCGCGCCGCGCACGCACTGATGCGCTCGGCACCGTTGCGGGACCTGCTCGACCGGGCCCGCGTGGCGCAACTGCTGCCCCCGGACGACGCGGGCCTGGACCAGTGGATGACCCGGCACCTCGGCACCGCCATGCACACCGCGGGCACGGCCCCGATGGGGCCGGCCGACCGGCCCGGCAGCGTGACGGACCACCGGGGGCGGGTCCACGGGGTCGAGAGTCTGAGGATCGTGGACACCTCCGTGCTCCCGGACGTCCCCAGCCGTGGGCCTGCGGCGACCGCCGTCCTGCTGGGCACCCACCTCGCGCAATTGATGGCGGGCCCGTGCCACCCCGCGACGCCGCGCTCACCGGCGGACTTCCATCACACGGAAGCCACCCTTGGGGCGCGCATGTGATCTTCCTAACATCGAAGGCAGAGCGACGGCCCTATCCCGATAGGCAATAGGGCTCCGGTAGCCGCAGCACTCCCCGAGTCCCCGCGGGCCCGTCGCCGTCCCAGCATCCGTTCCAGAGAGGCAGAACCATGGCATCCCCGACGGCACCCCAGTCCCCGGAGCACGCCCAGCAGGCCGCCGACGCCCAGGCCGAGGTGGTGGGTGAACTGATCGAGGAGGTCTCGATCGACGGCATGTGCGGGGTGTACTGATGACCACCCCGGTCCACGCGGCGTCCGCCCCGGGTGCCACGGACCGGTTCCGGCTCTCCCGCAGTGTCTCGATCCGCCCCGAGCGATTCGGTGCCCTGCTCTACGACTTCCGCACCCGCAAGCTGCTGTTCCTGAAGTCCCCCCGGCTGGCCGACGTGGTCCGGTCGATGGACGGGACGGCGACCGTGGCGGAGTGCCTGGACCGGGCCGAGGTGCCCGACGGCGAGCGCGGTCCGCTGCTGCAGGTGCTGGCGCACCTGCAGCGCATCCGCATGCTGAAC
>DATBUG010000046.1:0-5357 GCA_036516315.1 Citricoccus sp. | reverse complement strand
GCCGGCCGCGGAGAACCACTGATATGGAAACCGCCTCTTACACCGTTAGAGCGACAGTCCCCGCTGAGGTGGCCGTCGCGCATGGTGACGATTCGGTCTGTGAAGGGAAGGAATTCGGTGTCGTGGGTAACGATGACGGTGGCGGTGTTGAAGCGTCGGGTCGCGTCCACGAGCAGCTCGATGATTTCTTGGGAGCGTTGCTGATCCAGGGCTGCGGTGGGTTCGTCCACGAGCATCAACTGAGGCCGGGCCATCAGGGCCCGGGCGATGTTTACGCGCTGTCGTTGGCCTCCGGAGAGCTGGTGGGGGCGCCGGTTCGCTGAAGCGGCCAGCCCGACCAGGTCGAGCAGTTCCTCGGCCTGGGTCCGCGCGTGCTTCAGCGCTGGTCCGCGGGTTCCGCGCAGGTGGGTGGTGAGCTCGAGCTGCTCGAGGGCGGTCAAGGCCGGCAGCAGGTTGGGCTGCTGGAAGACCATCCCGATCTGGGTGCGCCGCAGTCGTGCCAGGTCCCGTTCGGGCAGGCCGGTGATTTCCTGGCCGGCCAGGTACACGGCTCCGCTGGTGGGGCGGATCAGGGTGGCGGCCACGGCCAGGAGGGAGGACTTGCCCGATCCGGAGGGACCGACCAGGGCGGTGGTGGTGCCAGCCTCGATGGTGAAGTCGACGGTGTCCAGGGCTCGGACGGTGCGGGGGCGGCCGGTGTGGTCGGTTCCGTCCGGGTATTCCAGGGTGACCTGGTCCAGACGCAGGGCGGGCCCGGTGGAGTGGTGCTGCCGGGCGTGGGCGGCGGCGGGAGTGGTGGGGTTCATGGTCAGTTGCCTCCGAGGGCGAGCAGGGGATCGACGGATGCGACGCGGCGGGTGGCCAGCAGGGCCCCGAGCAGGCCCAGGACGAGCACGCCGAGCACGGGCAGGGCGACCGTGGCCGGGTCCAGGGCGAACGGCACGGCGGCGCCGATGGCCAGCCCACCGCCCAGGCCGGTGAGCCCGCCGGTCACCACGCCCAGGGCCAGGACGATGCCGGCCTGGGTGAGGGAGTCGCGCAGCAGGTAGGCGCGGGAGGAGCCCAGGGCCCGCAGCACGGCGATTTCGCGGGTGCGCTGGATCGTCCACACGCTGAGGAAGGAGACCACGACCAGGGCGGAGATCGCGTACAGGAAGCCCTGCATCGTCAGCAGTGAGCCGCGTTCGGACTGGTAGGCCGGCAACGCGGCAAAGGATCCCGGGGTGTCGGTGGTGATGGTCCCGGCCATCGCATCGGTCGCTGCCGTGGTGGCGGGGTCCGGCGTGGAGGTGCCGGCGGGGATGGCCAGTGCGGTGGCCTCGATGCCCTCGGCCAGGTGGGCGATCGCGGGGAAATCGGCCATGGTGGCCCACACCACCGGCACGTGACTGTAGTGCTCGTCGGCGGTGATACCGGCCACGGTGAGCGTGGTGGAGGACAGCGTGAGGTCCTGGCCCACGCGCACGCCCAGATCATCGGACACGGTCTCACTGAGCACTACCTGTCCGGGGCCGGGATGGGACCGGCCGTGCAGGGCCGGCAGGTCCGGGGCCAGGGCGGTGTCCTGCTCTAAGCCGAGCACGGCCACGCCGACGGCGCCGCCGCCCGCGGCCTCGGCCCGGCTTTGGGCCACGCCCAGGCGTTCGACGGATCCGGTACCGACGTCGTCCCGCCAGGCGGCTAGCTGGTCGGGGGTGATCCCGGATTCGGTGAAGGAGGGCTGGTCCGTGTCGTTGGTGGGGGCGCTGAAGATGATGCATTCGGCGTCGAGGCGTTCCAGGGCCGAGGTGTTCTGGTGGCCCAGGCCGTTGGTCAGTCCGGTGAGCAGCACGAGCAGCACGGTGATCAGGGCGACCACCCCGCCGATGAGGGCGAACCGGCCCTTGGCGAAGGCGATCTCCCGGAGGGACAAGTACACGAGGGGCTCCTGCGGTGGTGAGGGGTTGGTCTGTGGTCTCCTCCAGCCTGTCGGGGTGGGGGCGGGTCCGGATCGGGCGCCCGGTGGATCAGTGGGCCCTATTGGGTGGAGCCCTGGATCCATCGAAGGGTTGATCCGCAGGGCGGCGTGGCCGCCTAGCATGGGCCGGTGAGCTCCGCGCGGCGCCGAGGCGGGGCGCTTGCGCAGGGCCCGTCGATCGGTGGTACCGCGAGAGGAGACACGGTGGAGGAGACCTCGACTCCCGCGCTGCTGCGTGCCCTGGCCGTGAGCCTGCACGTGGGTTTCGCGGCACTCCTGGCTCTGGGTGTGGTGCGCGTGCTGATCGGGGTGCACAGCGCCGCCTCGACGCCCGGGTCGGTGGCCACGGTGCTGGGCGTGAGTGGCGCGCTGGCCGGGGTCTACCTGGCCGGCACCGCCTGGGAGCACCGCTTCTCCCGGCACCAGAGGGGTCAGGATCCCCGGTCCCTGGCGGTGCCGTGGCTGACGCTGATCACCGTGCTGTGGGCGGCGTTGACGGTGTTCAGCCCGGACTTCTCCTGGGTGGCATTCCCGCTGTTCTTCCTCTACCTGGTCCTGTTGCCGCGGGTAGCGGCGTGGGCGTGCATTGCGGTGTTGACCGCGGTGGTCATCGCGGCCCAGTACCTGCACGCTGGATCGGGGGGCTTCACCGCGGCCATGGTGGCCGGACCGCTGTTCGGGGCGGTCTTCGCCGTCGTCGTCGGCCAGGGGTACCGGGCCCTGTACCGGGACGCCCAGCGCCACCGGCACACCGTGCGACGGCTGGAGGCCGCCCGCGCCGAACTGGCCGAGCAGGAACACCAGGCCGGCCGGGCCGCCGAACGCGAACGGCTCTCCCGGGAGATCCACGACACCCTGGCCCAGGGCCTGTCCTCAATCGTGCTGATGTCCCGGGCCGTCCAGCAGGCGCTGAAGCAGCAGGACGTGTCGCTGGCCGCCGAGCGCACCGCCCTCATCGAGGCCGCCGCGGCCGAAAACTTGGGCGAGGCCCGACGGTTCGTGCGTGACCTCAGCTCCCCGGCCCTGGACGCGGATCTGCCCACCGCCTTACAACAGTTGTGCACCCACACGGAGCAACGCACTCGCGCTGCCGGCCAGCCGCTGACCTGCCGGTTGCGCTGTGAGGGACGGATCCCGTCCCTGCCGCCGCAGCACCGCACCGTCCTGCTGCGCGCCGCCCAGTCCTCGCTGGCTAACGTGACCGCACATGCCCGGGCCCGGACCGCCGTGCTCACCCTGGCCGGATGGGATGATGCGGTCTCCCTGGATGTCGTCGACGACGGCCAGGGCTTCACCCCCGAGGCACTCCCCGGCCCCGGTGAGGATCACGGGTTCGGCCTGGCCCAGCTCCAGACCCGCATCGAGGAGCTCCAGGGCACCCTGAGCATCGAGTCCGAACCCGGCCAGGGAACCGCGATCGGCATCCGACTGCCCCTGCCCGGCACTTCGCTCTCGGGTGGCCCCGCCGTGCCGACCGCCGCCCCCTCGGTGAGCCCATGAGCACTCCGACCATCCACGTCCTGCTGGTGGATGACCACCCCGTGGTGCGGGCCGGCCTGCGGGCCCTGCTGGAGGAGGAGCCCACCATCACCGTCACCGGCGAGGCCGGCAACGGTGACGAGGCCCTGCGCGCCCTGGCGGACGCGACCCTGGTCGTGGACGTGGTGGTGATGGACCTGCAGATGGGCCCGGGTCTGGGCGGGACCGAGGCCACCGACCGGATCACCGCCGCCCACGGGCCCCCGGTGCTGATCTTGACCACCTACGACACCCAGGCCGACATCACCGCCGCCCTGGCCGCCGGGGCCACCGGCTACCTGCTCAAGGACGCCCCGGCCGAAACGCTCCGCCAGGCCGTGCGGGACGCCGCCACCGGCCGCCCGGTGCTGTCCCCGACGGTCACCGCCCAGTTGCTCAAACGCCTCAACGCCCCCACCCTCGCTTTGAGCCCCCGGGAGATCGAGATCCTGCAGCGCTTGTCCACCGGGGCCACCAACCGCGAACTGGCCAAGGCCCTGTTCATCTCCGAGGCCACCGTCAAGACCCACCTGGTGCACATCTACGACAAGCTCGGCGTGGACAACCGCACCCAGGCCATCGACCAAGCCCGCCGCCAACGCATCATCTGACAGCGGTCGCGGTTCCTCGCCTCCCCGCTCCGTCGACACCACCAGACACCATCGGCGGAGCGGCATCCGCGGCCCGCCGAAGCCCGAGGAGCTTCTGCGGGCCGCGAGAAGGGCCTCGCTCAAGGGTGGTGAGCGAACACGGTCCCCGCCCGCTTCGTGGGCGCCGGAGACCGGCCGTGGGCTGCACCTCCGGGTACAGAAGCACGCCCTGACCACTACAAGACACCGAAGCCAACACCCTGAGCAAGAGCACCATCAACGCTTGATCAAAGCGATCAGAACTCCCGTCGGATAGCGAGGACAATGATCAATATGACGGACACACCACTGGACGCCATCGACCGACGCATCCTGGCCGCCCTGGACGAGGACCCGCGGATGACCGTCATGGCCTTGGCTCAGCGCACCGGGCTGGCCCGCGGAACCATCCACACCCGACTCGATCGGTACCGCACCGCCGGCACCCTGCGCCGGCACAGCACCCGCGTGGACCCCACCGCCCTCGGCTACGGAATCGCCGCCACCGTGGCCGTCGAACTCAACCAGCACCACCTCGATGCGGCGGTGGCAGGGCTGCAGGACATCCCCGAGGTCATCGAAGTCGTCGCTCCCGCTGGGCAAACCGACCTGCTGTGCCGAGTAGTCGCCCGGGATCCTGACGATCTGTACCGGGTCTCCGAAGAGATCCGCTTGTGCCCGGGCATCCTGCGCACTTCCACGAGCATGTTCCTCCGCACGGTCATCCCCTACCGGATGACTCCACTGCTATCCGACACCATTCATGGGGACTTCCGGCCTCACGCGCCCCGGAAGCGGACGGCAGGACACTCCTAGACCGGCCCACTTAACTCACTCGATCCAAGACAACTGGTCAATAGAGAGGGACCCTGCTAGGCGAGAACGCAAATCCCCGTCGTGCCATCAGCACCACCGGCATGCCGCTCATTACCTATCAGGCGCCGCAGGACGCGACGATGGCCCACTGCGTCACCGGACCACCACCTGCCTGAGTAACTCGCCGCAACAAGGCCGAAGTCAGCGTCAACACAGATGAGAACGTGAACGCACCTGTCCACGGCACCTGCGCGACGCAGTGCAGCCCAGCCCGCCATAAGAGCGTTCCTCAAACCGATCACCAATCGGAACGGCCTCGGTGGTTCGGTGCCTGCTCATTCCGCGGGTTGGGATACGGCCGCTTTTACACAGACTATTTTCGTTATACGATTTGTTTATGGTCAGTGACGAGCAGATCCAGAAGTGGGCCGACGAGG
>DATBUG010000045.1:0-10702 GCA_036516315.1 Citricoccus sp. | reverse complement strand
AGGAAGATGGCCCGCAGCACCTGGGCCGCCCAGTCCAGCAGCGGCAGGTCCACCAGGTCCTTGCCGCCCACCGGGGCGGTCTTCGGCCGCGGGATCATCACGGCGTTGAGGGCCGGCTTGACCGAGGCGCCCTTGTACATCCGCTTCAGGCGTAGCACCCGGGACTCGGGCAGCTCGGCGGGGCCGAACTTCACGTTCTGACCCATGAGCATGACCTCGGTGACCCCGGCGGCGCGGGCGGCGTTGCGGAACCGGGCCACCGCGACCAGGTTCTGCGCCGCGTGCGGCAGCTCGCCGTACCGGTCCTCGAGCTCCTCCACCACGGCGTCCACGGCGGCGTCGTCGTTGGCCTGGGCCAGGTTCCGGTACGCCTCGAGCCGGAGCCGCTCCCCCGGCACGTAGTCGTGCGGCAGGTGCGCGTTGATGGGCAGTTCCACCTTCACCTCGGCGGGTGCGGACTCCTCCCCGCCCTTGAAGTCGGCCACCGCCTCGCCCACCATGCGCAGGTAGAGGTCGAAGCCGACGCCGGCGATGTGGCCGGACTGCTCGCCCCCGAGCAGGTTGCCGGCCCCGCGGATCTCGAGGTCCTTCATGGCCAGCTGCATGCCCGAGCCCAGCTCGTTGTGCGCGGCCACGGCCTTGAGCCGCTCGAGCGCCGTCTCCCCCAGCGGCTTCTCCGCGTCGTAGAGGAAGTACGCGTAGGCGCGGTCCCGGCCCCGGCCCACCCGGCCGCGCAGCTGGTGCAGCTGGGACAGCCCGTAGGCATCGGCCCGGTCGATGATCAGCGTGTTGGCGTTGGCGATGTCCAGTCCGGTCTCGATGATCGTGGTGGACACCAGCACGTCGTACTTGCGCTCCCAGAAGTCCACCATCACCTGTTCCAGGCGGGCCTCGCCCATCTTGCCGTGGGCCACCACCACGCGGGCCTCCGGCACCAGCTCACGGATCTTCCCGGCCACCCGGTCGATCGAGGAGACCCGGTTGTGCACCACGAACACCTGGCCCTCCCGCATCAGCTCACGCCGGATGGCCGCGGTGACCTGCTGGTCCGTGTAGGGGCCCACGTAGGTCAGCACGGGGTGGCGTTCCTCGGGCGCGGTGGCCAGGGTGGAGGTCTCCCGGATGCCGGTGAGGGACATCTCCAGGGTGCGCGGGATCGGGGTCGCGGACATGGCCAGCACGTCCACGTTCGTGCGCATCGTCTTCAGCGCCTCCTTGTGCTCCACCCCGAAGCGCTGCTCCTCGTCCACGATGACCAGGCCTAGGTCCTTGAACTGGATCTCCTTGGACAGCAGCCGGTGGGTGCCGATCACCACGTCCACCGAGCCGTCCGCCATGCCGTCCAGGGTCTCCTTGGACTCCTTGGCGTTCTGGAAGCGGGACAGGGCCCGGACCTTGACGGGGAAGCCGGCGAAGCGCTCGGTGAAGGTCTCGTGGTGCTGACGGGCCAGCAGCGTCGTCGGGACCAGCACGGCCACTTGCTTGCCGTCCTGGACGGCCTTGAAGGCGGCCCGCACGGCCACCTCCGTCTTGCCGAAGCCGACGTCGCCGGAGATCAGCCGGTCCATGGGGACCGAGGCCTCCATGTCCTGCTTGACCTCGTTGATGGTGGTCAGCTGGTCCGGGGTCTCGATGAAGGCGAAGGACTCCTCCAGCTCGCGCTGCCACGGGGTGTCCGGGGCGAAGGCATGGCCCCTCGAGGCCATCCGCGCCGAGTACAGGCGGATCAGTTCCCCGGCGATCTGCTTGGTGGCCTTCTTCGCCTTGGACTTGGTGGACGCCCAGTCCGAGCCACCCATCTTGGACAGGCTCGGGGTCTCCCCGCCGACGTACCGGGTGACCTGGTCCAGTTGGTCCGTGGGCACGAACAGCCGGTCACCCGGGGCCCCGCGCTTGGAGGGGGCGTACTCGAGCACCAGGTACTCCCGGTAGGACTCGCCGTTCGCCGAGCTGCCGGCGCCGCCGGCCGTCCCGGCGCCGGAGACCTTTCGGCGCTGCAGTTCCACGAAGCGGGCGATGCCGTGCTGGCTGTGCACCACGTAGTCGCCCTCGGCCAGGGAGAGCGGGTCCACCGCGTTGCGGCGCTTGCGGGCCAGTGTCTTGGTGGCCCCCCGCGGCCCGGAGGCCCGGTTGCGGCCGAACAGGTCCTGCTCGGTCAGCAGGGCCGCCTTCGCCTGGGGCATCGCGAAACCGGCCCCTGCGACGGCGGTGGTGATCGTCACCTGGCCCGGGTGCGGTTCGGCGAGGACGGCGTCCACCACGACGGCGGACAGCCCGGACTCGCCGAGCAGTTCCGCCAGGCGGCGGGCCGGTCCGGGCCCGTCGGTGGCCACGACCGCCTGCCAGCCGTCCGCGCAGCGCGAGCGGACGTGCTCGATCATGGCCTCCACGTCCCCGTGGAAGCCACGGGGCTCGGTGAAGCCCGTGCGCAGCGCTGAAGCGTCCGGCAGCAGCTCCACGTCCGCGCCCAGCGCGGTGACCTGCCACCAGCCCTGAAACCGGTTCAGGGCGGTGGTCCGGGTCTCGGCCAGGGTGGCGAATCCCCCGGCGCCGGCCTGTCCGTCCTCGGCGGCGGCGCCGAGGGCCGCGACGTCCACGGGGGCCGCCCCGCCCTGGGAGGCGGAGGCCCACGCGGCGGTGAGGAACTCCTCGTTGGTGTTGAGCAGGTCGTCGGCCCGGTGCCGGACCTTCTCCGGCTCCACCAGCACGGTCAGCGAATGCTCCGGCAGCAGGTCCAGGAAGGGCACCATGCCGTCCGCGAGCACGGGGGCGAGGGACTCCATGCCCTCCACGGCGATGCCCTCGGCGATCCGCTCGAGCATGTCCACGGCGCCGGGCAGCGACGGCTGCAGCTCGCGGGCCCGGCGGCGGACGGACTCGGTCAGCAGTAGTTCCCGGCACGGCGGGGCGTACAGCGCGGTCGGGTGCCCGGACCCGTCCCCGGTGGCGTCCTGCAGGGAGCGCTGGTCCGCCACGGAGAAGTAGCGCATCTGCTCCACCGTGTCCCCGAAGAACTCGATGCGCAGTGGGTGGGATTCGGTGGGCGGGAAGACGTCGAGCAGGCCTCCGCGCACGGCGTACTCGCCCCGGCGCGAGACCATGTCCACGCGGGCGTAGGCGGCGTCCGCCAGGGCCTGCACCACGGCGTCGAAGTCGTGCTCCTCGCCCACGCCGAGACGGACCGGGACCAGGTCCCCCAGGCCGGCCACGAGCGGCTGGAGCACGGAGCGCACCGGTGCGGTGACCACGGCCAGCGGCGGCCGGCCGGCCTCTCCGGGGTGGGCCAGGCGGCGCAGCACCGCCAGGCGGTTGCCGACGGTGTCCGAGCGCGGGGAGAGCCGCTCGTGGGGCAGGGTCTCCCAGGAGGGGAAGTGGGCCACCGTGTCCGGGTCCATCCAGCCGGCGAGGTCACCGGCCAGGTCCTCGGACTCCCGCGAGGTGGCGGTCACCAGCAGCAGTACCCCCGGCCGGGACAGGCCCCGAGGCCGGTCCCCGCCGGCCCCGGCCGTGGCGCGGTGGGCGCCGGCGAGCAGTGCCGCCAGGGGTGGGCGGGCGCCGTCGGGACAACTGATCTCCAGGTCCTCGGTGCGGTCCGCACCGGTGCGGCCGGCCGAGGTGACGGCGGCGGAGACGGCAGGATCCTGCAGCAGGGCCGGGAACAGCCCTGCCAGCGGGTGGGGTGTGGTCATTCATCCCAGCATACTTGCTCGCGATAGGCTCGTCCGTGGCGTCCGCTGCCGGCGGAGGCCCGTCCCAGCCGAACTTCCAGGAGGACCCATGGCGTTCAAGGAATCCACCAGCATCGCCCACGCACCGGCCGACGTCTTCGAGGCCCTGGTGGGCGAGGAGTTCAACCGCAAGGCCACCGAGGGCCTCGGCGGGGAGCTGTCCGCCTTCGAGCGCCAGGGCGAGCTCTCCGGCCCCGTGTCCGTCACCATGCTCCGGACCGTTCCGGTGCACCGCCTGCCCGAGTCGGTGCAGAAGTTCGCCGGCAAGTTCCTGGGCGAGCGGCTGAACGTGGAACAGCAGGAGAACTGGTCCGCCCCCGCCGCGGACGGCTCCCGCACCGGCCAGGTGGTGCTCACCGTCTCCGCCGTGAAGGCGACCGCGACGGCCGAGCAGCGCCTGGTGCCGAACGGCTCCGGGACCGAGGTGCAGATGGACGGCTACGTGGAGTGCCGGATCCCGCTGGTCGGCGCCAAGCTGGCCCAGGCCGCCGAGCCGCGGATCGGCCGCGTGCTCGCGCGGCAGGCGCGCGAGGTCAGCGCCTGGCTGGCCGGCTAGGCACCCCGACCGCGGACAGCGCGACGGGAGGCCAGTGCCCTCCGGTGGAGATCACCGGCGGCACTGGCCTCCCGTCGTACGGTGCGCAGCCGCCCGGCGGTCTCAGGCGACGCCGTCGAACAGGCTCGTGACCGAACCGTCCTCGAAGACCTCCTGGATGGCCCGGGCGATCAGCGGGGCGATCGAGAGCACGGTCAGGGACTCGAAGCGCTTCTCCTCCGGGATCGGCAGGGTGTTGGTGACCACTACCTCGCGGGCGCCGCACTCGGCCAGGCGCTGGGCGGCCGGATCGGAGAACACGGCGTGGGTGGCGGCGATGATCACGTCCTTGGCGCCCGCCTCCTTGAGCACCCGCACCGCCCCCGCGATCGTGCCGCCGGTGTCGATCATGTCGTCGATCAGCACGCAGGTGCGGCCCTGCACCTGGCCGACGACCTGCTTGGACACGGCCTGGTTCGGCACCGTCAGGTCCCGGGACTTGTGGACGAACGCCAGCGGGGCGCCGCCGAGGCGCTCGGCCCACTGCTCGGCCACCCGGACCCGCCCGGTGTCCGGGGAGACCACGGTGAGCTCGTCGCCGCCGGTCTTCGAGCGGATGTAGTCGCTGAGCATCGGCACGGCGAACAGGTGGTCCACCGGACCGTCGAAGAAGCCCTGGATCTGTGCGGTGTGCAGGTCCACGCTCATGATCCGGTCCGCGCCGGCGGTGCGGTACAGGTCCGCCACCAGGCGCGCGGAGATCGGCTCGCGTCCGCGACCCTTCTTGTCCTGGCGGGCGTAGGGGTAGAAGGGCGAGACCACCGTGATCCGCTTCGCGGAGGCGCGCTTGAACGAGTCCAGCATGAGCAGCTGTTCCATCAGGTGGTTGTTCAGCGGCGCCGGGTGGGACTGCATCACGAAGATGTCCTTGCCACGGACGGACTCGGCCGAGCGCACGTAGATCTCCCCGTTGGCGAAGTCGTAGGCGCTCATGGGCAGCAGCTCGGTGCCCAGTTCATCGGCCACCTGCGCCGCCAGCTCCGGGTGGGCGCGGCCGGCGGCCAGGACCAGCTTCTTCTCGTTCTGCTGGGTGATCTCGTTCATGGGGGTGTGCTTCCTTGGGGTTGCCGACCGGGGGTTCTGCGGGGGTCTGCAGGAGGTTCTGCAGGAGATGGAGGGGGATTAAGGGGTGAGTGTAGCGGGGCGCCGGTCAGGCACCGCCGCCGGCGGGATCCGGCCGCTGCCCGGACCGGTCCTGCTGGTCCTGCTCAGCCGCGCGGGCACGTGCCGACGCCTCGGCCGCCGGGGATCCGGGCCGGCGTTCCTCGGTCCAGCCCTCGGCGTTGCGCTGCGGGGCGACGGTCAGGGCCAGGGCACCGGCCGGCACGTCCTTGCGCACCACGGCACCGGCACCGGTGTAGGCGCCGTCGCCCACGGTCACCGGGGCGATGAACACCGTGTTCGAGCTGGTGCGGACGTGGTCCCCGATGACGGTGCGGTGCTTGGAGACGCCGTCGTAGTTCGCGGTGATGTTGCCGCAGCCGATGTTGGTGTACTCGCCGATCTCGGCGTCCCCGGCATACCCGAGGTGGGAGAGCTTGGAGCCCCGGCCGATGACGGCGTTCTTGGTCTCGTAGAACGCCCCGATCTTGCCCTGGTCGCCCAGCACCGTGCCGGGCCGCAGGTACGTGAAGGGGCCCACGGAGGCCCCCTCGCCGATCACCGCACCGGTGGCCTGGGTGCGGGTCACGGTGGCCCCGGGGCCAACGGTGGTGTCCACCAGGGTGGTGTCCGGGCCGACCACGGCGTCCTCGGCCACGTGGGTGCGGCCCTGCAGGTGGGTGTTCGGCAGGACGGTGGTGTCCTGGTCCAGCGTCACGGTCGCGTCGATCCAGGTGGTGGCGGGGTCCTGCACCGTGGTGCCGGCGCGCATGTGCGCCTCGACGGTGCGGCGGTTCATCTCCGCGCCCAGGGCCGCGAGCTGGACGCGGTCGTTGGCGCCCTCGACCTGCCACCGGTCCTCGGTGGTGACCGCCGCGACGCGGCCACCGGCCTGGCGGGCCAGGGAGAGCACGTCCGTGAGGTACATCTCCCCCTGGGCGTTGTCCGTGGTGACCCGGGACAGGGCGTCCACCAGCATGGCGCCGTCGAAGGCGTAGATGCCCGAGTTGACCTCGGTGATCGCGCGCTGGTCCTCGGTGGCGTCCTTGTGCTCCACGATCCCGGCCACGGAGCCGTCCGCCTCACGCAGGATGCGCCCGTAGCCGGTGGGGTCCTCGAGCAGCGCGGAGAGCACGGTGACCGCGTTGCCCTCGGACTGGTGGGTGGCGACCAGCTCGTCGAGCAGTCCGGTGGTCAGCAGCGGGACGTCCCCGTAGGTCACCACGACGGTGCCCTCGACGGCGCGACCGGCGCCCTGCAGGGCCTCCAGTCCGCACTGCACCGCACGGCCGGTGCCCGGGACCTCGTCCTGATCGGCGATCAGCAGGCCCGCGGCGTCCAGCCCGGGGACCTCCTCGGCCAGCCCGGTGATGTGCCCGGCGACCAGGTCGCGCTGGTGGCGCACGACGGCGACGAGCTGCTGCGGGGCCAGGCCGGCGGCGGCGGCGAGCGCGTGGCCGATCATGGAGCGTCCGCCGATGCGGTGGAGGATCTTGGGGGTCTTCGACTTCATCCGGGTCCCGGCGCCTGCAGCGAGGACGATGACGGCGGACGGCGGGGTGACCACAGTGGACTCGGTCAAGGATCTACGCTCCTGCAACGATCGTTCAAGGCGGGACTGCCGCAGGCCAGTCTAGACCTCCCGTCCGCCGGCGCCGTTCCAGGGCCGCCCCTGGTGTGATGAATGGCTCCCCGCCCCGGGTCACCGTGCAGTGTCACCGTGCAGTGTCACCGTGCCACCCAACGGGCCCGGTCCCCCCTCAGTGCCCCGAGCCCGGCGGCCGAACGCGCCAGGGAGCCGGCCCGCTCGGCGATTCCGCTGCGGCGTCCCACGGCGTTGCCGTAGATGTTCTCCAGCAGCAGCCCGGCACGGCGCAGGCTGTGCTGGTCCTGGACCAGCGCGCGGGACCACTCGCCCCGGCGCCGGCGCTCGGCGGGGTCCGCGGCCAGCTCGGTCAGCAGTGGCAGCAGCGGGTACTCCCCGCCGTCCCCGGTCCCGTGGAAGCCGTGCCAGTCCAGTGCGGGCAGGGTCTGCGGGGTCACCGGTGCGCAGTAACCGTCCGCCCCGAGGACGATGGCCGGCTTGCCCAGGGCCATGCCCCGCAGCACCGCGCCGCCCATGCCCAGCACGACGTCGGCGGCGGCATAGGCGACCGTGGGGTCGGCCAGCAGGCCGGGGGCGTGGACGACCCGGCGTCCGTGCCGGGCGTTGACGCGGCGGGCGGCCGCCCGGACGCGCAGCAGTTCCGGTCCGTCCCCGGCGAGCACCAGGACGGCGGGGTGGCGCTGGGCCAGCCGGTCGACGAAGGCGATCGCGGCGATGACCCCGGCCGCCCGGTCCTGGTCCGTGGTCAGCTGGCTGACGCAGGTGAGGACGAGGTCCTCCGGGGAGAGCCCGAGACGGGTCCGGGCGCGGATCGGGTCCGCGTCCTCGGCCGCGGGCGTGTCCACCGCGGGCCGCACCAGGTGGCGCCGCGGGTGGTGGCCGGCCTCGGACCACTGGCGCCGGCTCCCCACGATCAGGTCCAGGTGCCGGGGCAGGCAGCGCGGTGCCTGGTGCGCGTCCACGGTCACGACCTGGGGCAGGCCCAGCAACCCGTGCGTGCCGAAACAGGCGCCGATGGCCCCGGTCCCTCCGTAGCTGTGCACCACATCCGCCCGCCAGGCCCGCGCCAGCCGCACCAGGCCGGCCGCCCAGCCCGCGGAGACGCGGGTGGCCGGGCCGGAGAGCGTCAGGTCCAGCCCCAGCGCCTGCGCGCGGTCCATCAAGGGACCCGTGGTGGCGTAGAGCATCACGTGGTGGCCGCGGTCCCGGATGGCGGCGGCCAGGTCCAGTGCGGTCAGCTGGTCATCGCCCATGCCCAGGCCGGGCGGGCAGACGATGACCCTCATGAGCGGGCCTCGCCGCGGCGATTGCGCGGCGCCTGCGAGGCCGCCTGCAGGCTCTGGGTCACCCGGCGGTGCTCCGCGGCGGTCATCGAGTGGAAGACCGGCAGCACCAGCGTGTTGCGGGCCAGGCGTTCGGTGACCGGCAGGGGCCCCACCACGCCGGAGTGCCCGGCATAGGCCTCCTGCAGGTGGGTGGCCATGACACCTCGCCGGGCATAGATCCCGTCCGCCGCCAGCCACTCGACCAGCTCGTCCCGGTCGAGTGCGAAGTCCGGCAGGACCTCCACCCAGAAGGACTGGTAGGTGCTCTTGCCGTACTCGGGGTCCGAGGCGTAGCGCAGTCCCGGCATCGTGGCCAGCACGTCCTGGTACTCGTGTGCCAGGGCGCGCCGGCGGCGCACGGTCTCCGGCAGCTTGCCCAGCTGGACCAGGCCCACGGCGGCCTGCAGGTCGGTCATCCGGTAGTTGAACCCGATCTCCGGGTACCGCTCCGGGGCCACGGGGAAGGCCACGTGCCGTTCGGAGGCGTCCAGGTCCAGGGAGTGCTCGCGCAACCGCCGGGCGCGGGCCGCCCACTGGGGGTTGTCCGTGGTCAGCATCCCGCCCTCGCCGGTGGTGAGCACGGTGCGCGAGTCGAAGGACCACGCGGTGACGTCGGCCCCGGTGCCCACGGGACGGCCGTGGTAACGGGCACCGACCCCGCAGGTGGCGTCCTCCACCAGCGCCAGCGAGTGCCGGTCGCACAGCTCGCGGATGGGGTCCAGGTCCACCGGTGTCCCGCCCAGGTCGACGGCGACCACCGCGGCGGTGCGCGGGGTGATGACCGCGTCCAGGGTCTCGGCGGTGGCGTTGCCGGTGACGAGGTCGACGTCCGCGAAGACCGGCCGTGCCCCGGCGTAGGTCACCGCGTTGGCGGTGGCCAGGAAGGACAGGGAGGGGACGATGACGTCGTCCCCCGGCTGGATGCCGGCCACCACCAGCGCCAGGTGCAGGGCCGCCGTGCCGGAGGACGTGGCCACCGCGTGGGAGACCCCCTGGGCCTGGGCGAAGGCACGCTCGAACTCTGCGGTGCGGGGGCCCTCGGAGATCCACCCGGAGTCGATGACGCCGCGGACCGCGTCGGCCTCCTCGGGTCCCAGCCAGGGGCGCATCACGTTGATCCTGCTCATGGACGTCCTTCCCGCCCGGTCTCCTGGTCGTCGTCGGCAGCCGGGCCGGACGGACCCGGGGCCGCGTCCTGCACACCGGACCAGGGATCCGGGATCATGGTTCTGCCCCCGCCGTGGTCGAGGCTCTGCGCGGCCGACTCCAGGACGGAGAGCACCCGCAGGGCCGCCCGTCCGTCCGTGGGTGCCGGTTCGGTGCCCCGGATGGCCGCGGCGAAGGCGGTGGCCATCTGGCCGAAGGGGTTCGGCTCCGCCAGGGCCGGGGTCCAGGCGTTCTCGAGGCGGTACGAGGTGGCGGTCCCCTGTCCGGCGGCCCCCTGGCCGGCGGCGTCCAGTCCTGCCGGGCGGCCCGGGGCGTCCGTGCGGGTGTCGACGATGCTGAGCCGTTGCTGCGGGTTCAGGTCGTCCCAGACGAGGGTCTTGCGGCTTCCACCGATGACCATCTGCTGGACCTTGGTGGGCGAGAGCCAGTTGACGTGCAGGTGCGCCATGGCACCGTTCGCCAGGGGCAGGCTCAAGTAGCCCACGCAGGCCTTGCCGGACCGCAGCGGGTCGGCTCCCTGCGCCGCGACGAACTGGGGATCCAGGCCACCGGGGAGGATGAAGTCCAGGACGGACAGGTCGTACGGGGCCAGGTCCCAGAACACGTTGGGCGCGGTCTGGTCGAAGCCCAGGTTGATGCGCACGGAGTCCACGTAGAGGATCTCGCCCAGCTCCCCGTGGGCGATGAGGTCGCGGATGGTGACCGCCGCCGGGGTGTAGCACTCCGCGTGGGCGGCCATCAAAACCGCGCCGGCGGACTCCGCCGCGGCCACGAGCCCGGCGCCCGTGCTGGCCCGGTCCGCCAGCGGATCGTCCACGAGGACGTGCTTGCCCGCGGCGAGGGCCCGCCGCACCAGGTCCTCATGGGTGTGCGCCGGCGTCGTGATGGCCACGGCGTCGATCTCGTGCCCGTCGAGCAGCTCCTCCAGGGAGCCGGCCACGGCCGGGCGGCCGGTCTCCGCGGCGAGGGCCTCGGCCCGTGCGCGGTCCGGATCGCAGAGCGCGGCCAGGTACCAGTCGGTGCCCACCAGGAACGCCCGGGCCAGGTCCCCGGCGCGCTCGCCGGAGCCGACGACGGCCACGCGCAGGGCAGGGTGCAGTGCGGTGTCGCTCGAGGCGCTCATCAGTGCTCCCCCCGCCCCTCGGTCTCCTCCGAGAGCGGGCCGGCCACCACGACGGCG
>DATBUG010000044.1:0-3770 GCA_036516315.1 Citricoccus sp. | reverse complement strand
GGACAGCGGACCGCACCCCCTAGTCTGGGCACTGGCGCCCCGCGCCGCCAGCACGCCCTCGCACTGACCCGCATCATCCCGCTTCAAGGAGGACCACCATGAGGATCGGCATCGTCATCGGATCGGTGCGGCAGGGCCGTCTCGGCGCCTCCGTGGGCGCCTGGGTCACCGACCGCGCCCGGGCCCTGGACACCGCGGCGGTGCCCGGTGGCGTGCAGTGGGAGGTGCTGGACCTGCGCGACTTCGACCTGCCGCTGATGACGGACGAGAACTGGGCCCAGGCCGAGGACGGGCCGGCCGAGGTCCACCGCTGGCGCGATGCCGTGGCCGCCTGTGACGGGTTCGTCTTCGTCAGCCCCGAGTACAACCGCAACATCCCCGGTGCCTTCAAGAACGCCTACGACCTGCTCTCGGCACAGTGGATGGACAAGACCCTGGCGATCGTGGCCTACGGAGGCCTGGGCGGGGTGCGCGCCAACGAGGCCTGGCGCGTGACGACCGCCGCCTACAACATGCACGTGGTGGGCGACTCCGTGAACCTGGTCCGCCGGATGGACTTCCCCGGCGGCGAGCTGGCCCTCACCGACCACCACGACCGGTCCCTGGACAAGGTCCTGCGCCGCCTGGTGGACCTGACCGGGGCCCTCACCGCGGACCGCGCGGCCACCGGCCGTTGAGGACCGCGCCGGCACCGGTCCCGACCCCTCCGGTTCCCCTGCGTACCGACCGGCTGGTGCTGCGCTACGTCCGGGACACCGACGCCGGCGCACTGCTGCGGTACTACGGCCGGCCGGACACCACCCGCTACCTGCTGGACGGGCCCTGGGACGGGGCCAAGGCCCGCACCGAGGCCGGACGGCGCTCGGGCCGGCTGCACATCACGGCCGCCGGCTTCGCCGTGTGCCTGGTCGCCGAGCAGGCCGGCGCCGTCGTCGGGGACCTGACCCTGTGGGCCGTGGACGAGTCCCTGTCCCTGGGCGAGATGAGCTGGGTGTTCGACCCGGCCTCCGGGGGCCGCGGCCTGGCCACGGAGGCGGCCCGGGCCGTGCTGGACCTGGCGTTCGGGCACTACGGGATGCACCGGGTGCGCGTGCGCATGGACGCCCGCAACACCGGGTCGGCCCGGTTGTGCGAGCGCCTCGGCTTCCGCCGGGAGGGAGTCCTGCGCCAGGACTGGCTGATCAAGGGTGAGTGGACGGACACCCTCGTGTACGGGATGCTCGCCGCCGAGCACCGGGCCACGAGCCAGGTCTGACCCCGGCCGGACGGGCGCCACCGTCCGGACGCCACTGCCCGCGCGTGGGCAGACAGGGTACGGGCCGGTGGCCTATCGTCAGGGAGCGGTGCCCCGTGCACCCGTCACAGCGTCCGGCGCTGTCCGCGTCTCACTCCTGAGGAGCACCTGCATGGACCGTCCTTCCCAGCCCTCCGGCCCCCGTCCCGGTTCCGCTGGTCCGGTGACCGGCGACGGCGCCCCACCGGCCACCGGGAGCGCCACCACCTCCGCCACCGACGCCTCCGCCGCGGCCGGCACCACTGCCACGGCCGCCGCCGGCGCCGCCACCTCCGCCGCCCACGCGGCCGACGAGCTCGGTGGTGCCGTCCAGTCGGTCGCCCCGGCCGTGGGCCCGTGGGCGGACTCGTTCGGCCGCGCCGGATCCCGGGCCGCCCAGATCCTGCTGATCGCCGCGGTGGCGGCGGGGCTGGTGTGGGTGCTGCTGCGGGTCAGCGTCGTGGTGATCGCGGTGATGGTGGCGCTCATCCTGGCCGCGGCGGTCTCCCCGGCCGTCAAGTGGCTCGAGCGGCGAGGGTGGTCGAACCTGCTGGCCACGCTGGCGGCCTTCGTCGGCATCCTGGCGCTGGTCGGCGGGATCATCACCGGCATCGTCTTCTCGGTGCGCGGGGAATGGGACACCCTCACGACCCAGGCGACCGAGGGGTGGGACGAACTCCAGCGGTTCGTCACCTCCGGCCCCCTGCCGATCGACACCGGTGCCATCGACCAGGCCCTGCAGCAGGTCGGCGAGTTCGCCTCCAGCGGAGCCTTCACCAGCGGCGCCATCAGCGGCATCTCGGCCGCCACGCAGGTGGTCACCGGTGCGGTGCTGGTGGTCGTCATCCTGTTCTTCTTCCTGAAGGACGGGGCCAAGATGTGGAACTTCATCCTGCGCTGGGTCCAGGGTGAGCGGCGGGCCAAGCTGGCCGAGTCGATCGACCGTGGTTCGGCCGTGCTCGGCGGTTATGTGCGGGGCACGGCCGCCGTCGCCCTCGTCGACGCCGTCTTCATCGGCGGGTTCCTGGTGGTCACCGGCGTACCGCTGGCTCTGCCGCTGGCCGTGATCACCTTCGTCACGGCGTTCATCCCCGTGGTCGGCGCGACCATCGCCGGGATCCTGGCCGCGCTGGTGGCGCTGGTGACCAACGGGCCGTTCATCGCCCTGGCCCTGGTGGTCTGGATCATCATCGTCAACCAGATCGAGGGCAACGTGCTCCAGCCCATCATCATGGGCCGGACCCTGAGCCTGCACCCGATGCTCATCCTGCTGGCCCTGACCGTGGGCACGATCGTGGGCGGGATCTTCGGCGCGATCCTGGCGGTGCCCTATACGGCAGTGGCCTGGGCGGTGATCCAGATCTGGGCCACCGGATACCAGGCCGGCACCGATCCGGTGCTGGGCGAGGACCCCCTGGACCCCAAGGACCGCGTCGAGGCCAAGGCCACCGTGGCGCAGCGCTTCAAGTACCAGCGGATGCGCCTGCAGCAGCGCCGCGGTGACCGCCTCGGGGCCACCGAGTCGGCCGAACAGGACGCCGAGCAGGGACGCCCCGGCCGGAGCGGACAGGCCGGCCAGCCTGACCTGACTGACCACACCGACCAGACCGACCAGACCGACCAGACCGCAGCGACGGGACAGCAACAGCCCTAGTCCGCCGCCGGCCGCGACGGGGGCACGCGCAGCGGGCCGACCAGCACGCCCGCCACCGCGGTCGCCGCCGCCAACCAGAACGCCGTCACCGGGCCGGCCAGGTCCGCGGCGGCCCCGAGCGCGGGCCCCGCTGCCGCCTGCCCCAGGGCGAGGAAGAGGAAGGCCAAGCCCACACCCCGGGCCGGCCGGTCCGTGACGACCTGGACGCCCCAGAGCAGCAGGACGCCGGTCAGGGCGATGTACACACCGCCGAAGACCCCGCACGCCGCGAGAGCGAGGACCGGATGTGACGCTCCGACGGCCAGGCCCGCCGTCACGGCCCCGAGGGCCAGCATGAGCGCCACCCAGACGGTGCGCCGCCCGAACCGGCCCAGCGCGTCACCGGTGGCGGCGCCGAGGAGCCCGCCGGCGCCGAGGACAATCCACGCCACGGTGGTGAAGTCCTGGCCGTGTCCCGCCTCCCCCGCCAGCAGGTCCGGCCCGAAGGTCCAGACCGCGGAGCTGGCACCCCCGACGACGGCGGCGGCCACCAGCAGGCGGAGCACCTCCCGGCCGGGCCACCGCCCCCACACCCGCCGGCTTGTATGAGCGGCCTCCCGATCGGCTTGCGGCGTCGGAGGCGCCGTACCGGCCGGCGGGCGCGCCGAGAGACCGGCACGGCGGGATCCGTCCCCGGCGCGGTCCCGGGGTACCGCCACCGCGGTCCACACGGTCACGGCCGCGGCCGAGGCCGCGAAGGCCCACCAGGCGGTGCGCCAGTGCTCGTCGGCCAGCAGGGCCACGGGCCCGGAGACCAGGACGCCCACACCGGTCCCGGCGTTGACCACCGTCTGCAGGCGGGTG
>DATBUG010000043.1:0-6620 GCA_036516315.1 Citricoccus sp. | reverse complement strand
GTGCTGGCCGGCACCGGCGAGGAAGGGTCCTGGCCGGCTGGCTGCTGTCCAGTCTACGGCATCGCGGCAGCTCCGCCGTCGTCTCCCAGGTCAGCGGTGGAAAACGGCGGACCCCAGCCCGGGCGGCGGGCTGGGGTCCGTAGGACGGCGGCGGCGGGACGGGCGTGCCGTCGGCCGTCGCCGTCGTGGCGGGGCGAGGGTCAGGCGGCCACTCGGGCGTGGGCGCCGACGTGGGCGACGAGGGCGTCCACGTACTGCTGCAGGATGGTGCGCAGGGTCTCGTCGTGGATCTCGCCGGCGTCGGTGATGGCACCCTCGCGGGCCTGGATGAAGGACTCGGGCTGGCCCAGGGTCGGCATGTCCAGGTGCGCCAGGATGTTGCGCAGGTGCTGCTGCGCCATGGCGGTGCCGGTGCTGCCGGGGCTGGTGCCGATCACGCCGGCCGGGGTGCCGCCCCACACGGACTCACCCCACGGACGGGCGCCCCACTCGATGGCGTTCTTCAGGGCCGCCGGGATGCTGCGCGAGTACTCCGGGGTGACGAACACGATGCCGTCGGCACCGGCCACGGTCTCCTTGAAGGCCAGGGCGGACGCCGGGTAGTCGGCGTCGTAGTCCCAGTTGTACAGCGGCAGGTCGCTGATGCCGATCTCGAAGAACTCCACGCCTTCCGGGGCGAGGGTGGCCAGGGCCTTGGCGAGGCGGCGGTTGATGGAGTTCCGGGAGAGGGATCCGACGAGGTAACCGATGCGCATGGGCAGTCCTTTCAGGCGGTTGACGCGAAGTGCGAAGTTGTTGAAACTTCAACAACTTAATCGGTACAACCGCCCCGGGTGTGGGACTATTCCGTTCCCGTGCCCGTCGCGCGGGTGATGTCCCTCACGGTCGCCTCCCGGCCGGTGCCCTCGTCCACGGGCCGGTGGTCGTCCAGCAGCTCGGCGGCCGAGAGCACCCGGGGCGTGGCCTCGACCGGCTTGACCGGGGTCAGTCCCTCGCCGAGCGTGGGGTCCAGGTCACCGATCCGCCGCGCCGAGGGCAGGACCCGCGACTCAAGGGTGCCGACCATCGCGTTGTACTTCTCCACCGCGGAGCGCAGCGAGCCGCCGAGCTTGGAGACGTGGCCGCCCAGGGTGCCCAGCCGCTGGTACAGCTGCCGCGAGGCCTCGAAGAGGCTGCGGGCGTTCTCGGTCAGCGTCTCCTGCCGCCAGGCGTAGGCGACGGACTTCAGGGCCGCTAGCAGGGAGACCGGTGCCACCAGCGCCACGTTGCGGGCGAAGGCATGGTCCAGCAGGCCCGGGTCGGCCTCCAGCGCCGAGGCGAGGAAGGACTCCGCCGGCAGGAAGCACACCACGAGCTCGGGGGAGTGTTCCAGGCCCTGCCAGTACTCCTTGGCGGAGAGGGCGTCCACGTGGGCGCGCACGGCGCGGGCGTGCGCCTGGCGCAGGCCGGCCCGGCGCGTGGCGGCCTCGGCAGAGGGGTCCCCGGCGAGCTCCTCGGCCTCCAGGACCGCCGAGAGCGGGGCCTTGGCGTCGATGGCCAGGGACTTGCCCCCGGGCAGGCGGACGAGCAGGTCGGGGCGCAGCACCTGGTCCTCGTCCCCGCGCAGCACCTGCTGCTCGGCGAAGTCGGTATGGGCGAGCATCCCGGCGGCTTCCACCACCCGGCGCAACTGCACCTCACCCCAGTGCCCGCGCGCCGAGGTCGACTTCAGGGTGGCCACGAGGGACCGGGTGTTCACCAGCAGGGCGGTGTCCGTCTCGGCCGCGGTCTTGAGCTGCTCGGAGAGCTGCCCGTACTGCTCCACGCGGTCCCGCTCGAGCATGCCCACCTGGCGCTGCAGGGTCTCCAGCCGCTGGCCGACGGGGGCCAGGGCGCTCAGGACCTTGGACTCGACCTCGGCCCGGTCCCGGTCCGCCGTACGCTCGGCCGTGAGCACGCGGCTCTCCGCCTCGGCCGCGGCGAGCGCGGCGTGGACCTCGGCCAGCTCGGCGCGCAGGTGCCCGGCCTCGTCCCGCTGCCCTGCCGTGTCCTCCTGGGTCCGGCGGGCCATGTACCCGGCACCGAGCACGGCACCCACCACCAGCCCCGCCAGGACGCAGACGAGGGCCACCACCAACACCACGGAGATCTCCATGCCCCCAGCCTGCCAAAGCAGGTGGACGCGTTAGCGGCGCACCGCCGTGGCCGGTGTCCCGCGGCGTCCTTGCGAGACGTGGCCGGACCCGTGACGCTCAGGTGCCCCCGGCTCCGGTCAGCTCGACCAGGCCGCGCACCAGGGTGCCGGCCGCGCCCAGGACCACCACGGCCACGGCGAGCCGGCGCGCGCTGCGCATCGAGACCTGGCGGGACAGGACGCCGCCCAGGAGCACACCGACGGGGACGGCCGCCATGACGGCCACGAGCAGGGGCCAGGCGGACACCTCGGCCTCCGGGACCGAGCCGAACGCCGCCTTGACGATGACCGAGACCAGTCCAAGCGTGCCGAACAGCGGTTGCAGCGTCGCCGCGAACGCACGCTGGTCCCACGAGGTGACGCGGGCATAGGCCAGGAACGCCGGCGAGGCCACGCCGACGGCGGTGTTGAGGAAGCCGCCCACCACCCCGGCGGTCAGCCCCGCCGGCAGGGGCCGCGCCTGGGGCAGCCGGGGGATCAGGGTGGTGCCGCCCACGGAGACCAGCAGCACCACGCCGATGACCAGCTCGAGCCAGCCGGGGCCTGCCTCGCGCACGAGCAGGGCCGCCGGGACCGAACCCAGCACCGCGACGGGGGCCATGCGCAGGTAGCGGCCCCAGTCCACGTCGGCGCGGGCCGCCACGGTCATCAGCGCCGCGGAGACGACGGCGGTCGCATTGGTCATGAGCACACCCTGGGCGGGCCCGACGAGCAGCACCAGGGCGGGGGAGACGACGAGACCCACGCCCATCCCGCTCGTGCGCTGCAGCACGCAGCCGAGCAGGACGGCTGCCACGGCCAGCAGGACTCCCGGCCACGTCATGTCCCCACCGCCTTCCGTGCCCCCTCGGACGGCCGCCGGTCCAGTAGGGACGGGACTCCGGGGCCGGGGCCATCCGGGTGGCCCCGCACACACGTTAGTGTGTCCGGACAACTCGCAGCCCATCTTGCACGACCAGCACCTGGAGAGGACGGCGGACCATGGCACACGGCACGGGGACGGGATCGCACAGCACCGAGGAGGGCGCGGCCCGGACGGATGCGCACCAGGAGCTCGAGGGGCTGTCCCCGGGAGAGCGGGCGCCGGGCGAGACGCGGGGGCTGAACCTGCGCCGGTGGACCGGTTTCGTGGCGGGGTTGGTCCTGGCTGCCGTCGTCTTCCTCATCCTCCCGGCGGACCTGGCCTACAACGCCCGGCTCACCGCCGCCGTCGCGGTGCTGATGGCGCTGTGGTGGATGACCGAGGCCATCCCGATCCCGGCGACCGCCCTGGTCCCGCTCATCGTCTTCCCCGCGCTGGGCCAGGACATCGGCGTGGACGACGTCGGAGCCTCCTACGGCAACAACATCATCTTCCTGTTCATGGGCGGGTTCATCCTCGCCCTGGGGATGCAGCGCTGGAACCTGCACCGGCGCATCGCGCTGGTGACCGTCCGGGCGATGGGCACCCGTCCGGGAGGTGTGGTGGCCGGTTTCATGATCGCCACCGCCTTCCTGTCCATGTGGGTCTCCAACACCGCCACCGCGGTGATGATGATCCCCATCGGCGTCTCGGTGCTGACCCTGGTGGTGGCCCGGGACCCGGGGGAGCCCGTGCAGGAGGACTCGGACCCGGACTCGCGTGAGGTCAAGGACGCCGTGATCCGGTCCAACTTCGGGACCGCACTGATGCTCGGCATCGCCTACGCCGCCTCCGTCGGTTCCCTCGGCACTCTCATCGGCACCCCGCCCAACGCCCTGCTGGCCGGGTACATGTCCCAGGCCCACGGGGTGGACATCGGCTTCGGGCAGTGGATGCTCGTGGGCGTCCCCCTGTCCCTGGTGATGCTGGTCCTGGTCTGGTTCCTCCTCACCCGGGTCCTGTACCGGGCGGAGATCCAGGAGATCCCGGGCGGCCGGAAGCTGATCGCGAACGAGCTGTCCAAACTGGGGAAGATGTCCTCCGGGGAGATGCGGGTCTTGGGCGTCTTCGTGCTCGCCGCCGCGTCCTGGATCACCATCCCCCTGGCCTTCGACGAGCCCATCATCAGTGACGCGGGCATCGCCATGGTCGCGGCCCTGCTGCTGTTCCTGCTGCCGGCCGGGGCCAACCGCGGCGTGCGCCTGCTGGACTGGGAGTCCGCCGTGAAGCTCCCGTGGGGCGTCCTGTTGCTGTTCGGCGGCGGCCTGGCGCTGTCCGCCCAGTTCAGCGGCTCCGGCCTGGCCGACTGGATCGGCGAGCAGGCCGCCGGGCTGGGCGGGATCCCCGTGTGGCTGCTCGTGGCGATCATGGGCGCCGCCATCCTGTTCCTCACGGAGATCACCTCCAACACCGCCACCGCCGCGACGTTCCTGCCGGTGGCGGGCGGCATCGCCCTCGGCGTCGGCGTGGACCCGCTGCTGCTGTGCATCCCGGTGGCCCTGGCCGCGACGTGCGCCTTCATGCTCCCCGTGGCCACCCCGCCCAATGCCATCGCGTTCGGGTCCGGGTACGTCACGATCGGGCAGATGATCAAGGGCGGGTTCTACCTCAACCTGGCGGGCATCGTCCTGATCACCCTGACCACCCTCACCCTGGGGGTCTGGGCCTTCGGGCTCGTGTTCTGACCACCGGGGGCCGGCCACGCGCCCGGCGCCCGGACGTCCGGCGTGTGCCCCCAGCAGCTACAGCCAGCCGCGGTCCCGGGCCGCCAGCGCCGCCTCGGTGCGGTTGGCGGTGTGCGTCTTGCCGATCGCCGCGGACAGATGGTTGCGCACGGTGCCGGGGGAGAGGAACAGCGTCGCGGCGATCTGGCGCACGCTCGAGCCGTCGAGGGCGGCCCGCAGGACCTCGCGCTCGCGGTCGGTCAGCGGGTTCGTCCCGGACACCAGCGTCTCCTCGGCCAGGGACGGGTCCACCACGCGCCGGCCGGCGTGCACCGCCCGCACGGCCTCGGCCAGCTGGTCCGCGGGCGTGTCCTTGACCACGAAACCGCTGGCCCCGGCCTCCAGGGCCCGCCGCAGGTACCCGGGCCGTCCGAAGGTCGTGACGATCAGCGAACGGCACCCCGAACCGCCGTCGGTGATCGCCCGGGCCGCCTCGATCCCGTCCAGGCCGGGCATATCGATGTCCAGCAGGGCCACGTCCACGTCCTGGTCGGCGACCGTCCGGGCCACGGTGGTGCCGTCGGCCAGCTCGGCCACCACCTGCAGGTCCGGTTCCATGCCGAGCAAGGCCGCCAGGGCACCGCGCACCAGGGCCTGGTCGTCGGCCAGCAGCACCCGGATGCGGACTGCCCCGGGCCCGACGGCGTCCTGGCCGGTCACAGCACCACCTCCAGCCGCGTGCCCGGGCGCTCCCGGCCGGGACGGGCCTCGGTGAGGGTGAGGGTGCCCCCGGCCTCGGCGACGCGCGAGCGCATCCCGGTCAGTCCGTTGCCGGACCCCGCCCCGGTTGCGGGTCCGGCACCACCACCGGCGACCGTCAGGCCGACACCGTCGTCCGTCACGGTCAGCGTCGTCGGGGTCAGCTGTACCGAGCACCGGGAGGCGCCCGAGTGCCGGACCACGTTGGTCACCGCCTCCCGCAGGCACCAGGCGAACAGCTCACGGCGGGGGGCGGGCAGGTGCACGGCGTCGGCCGGCCCGGGCAGGCGCGCGGTGATCCCGGCCGCGTCCAGGGCCGTGCGGGCGGACGCGAGCTGGGCAGCCAGGTCCGGGGCGCTCAGGCCGCCCACGGTGGTGCGGACCTCCGCGAGCGAACGGCGGGAGAGGTCCAGGACCTCGTCCAGTTCGGCCCGGGCGCGCTCGGGGTCCACCTCGAGCAGGCGGCGGGCCAATTCGGCCTTGAGGGTGATGACGGTGAGGGAATGGCCCAGCACGTCGTGCACGTCCCGGCCCAGCTGCTCGCGCTGCCGGGACAGGGCCAGCTCTTCGCCCAACACGCGGGTGTTCTCCTCACGCTCCATCGCCATCCGCAGGGCGATCATGACCAGCAGGGCCACGAGAGTGGGAATGACCGGCCACCACTCACCCTCCCCGTCCCCCTGCCCGGCGGCCATCCGCCAGGCCGCGGCCAGCCATCCCGCGGCCAGTGCGACCGAGACCGGGATGCCGACCCGGATGCGGTGGGGGAAGATCCAGATGGCCAGGGTGAAGGGGAGCAGGTTGAAGGCGGTGAGTCCCGCCGCCGGCGCGGTGGCCACCGCGCACGCGGCCAGGACCGCCGTCGCCACGGCCGTGTTGGCCCAGTGCGGCAGCGTGCGGAAGGGCCACGGCCGGACGAAGTGGGCCAGGTAGGCGACCACGAACGCGGCCAGGCCCACGTACCCGAGGGCCTTGAGGCCCGGGGCGGCGTCGCCGGTCGCGATGGCCACCACGGGGAAGACGAGGAAGATCAGCCACACGCCCGCGCTGGTGAGCACCGGGAACAGCTCGGCACGGCGCAGCGGCACCTCGGGCCACTGTCCGGGCCCGTAGGCGCCGCCGG
>DATBUG010000042.1:0-1669 GCA_036516315.1 Citricoccus sp. | reverse complement strand
GGACGTGTCCGCCGCCGCGATCACCGTGGTGGAGGGCTCCTGCGATGAACCCCTCGTGGAGGACTCCCTGCAGATCACCGGGGGAGACGCCACCGACCGGGCCCGCCTGACGTCGGCCGCCCAGGCCGCGGGTCTGAGCGTGGGATCCGGTCCCGTGGTCGCCCTGGCCGGGCAGGCACGCGGGGGAGTGCAGGGCGACGTGGTGGTCGCCCTGGACGCGCCGTTCGCGCTCGCGCAGTCCACTGTCCCGGAGGGCGGGGCGCTCGTCGCCCTCTATGGGCGCACGCCCGGGGCCTTCGAGGCGCTGGTCGACGTGCTCACCGGGCAGGCCCCGGCGCCCGGAACGCTGCCGGTCGAGGTGGGTCAGTGGCCGGCCGGCACCGGATGCGAGCAGTGACGACACCGCGCGCGGGCGTGATCTTCGTCACGCGACGTCATGAAGCCTGACACAAAGGGGAATAACGGCCTGACGGCGTGATCTATTCGGCTAAGGTAAGCCTTACCGAATCTGATGACGGCGGCAGCGGTGCCGTCCCCTTCCCCAGGAGTCCCTACGCATGAAGATCACGAACCGCCGCCTTGGCCTGGTTGTCCTCCTCTCCACCGCGGCACTGGGCCTGACCGCCTGTGGCGGCGGCACCGAGGCGTCGTCCGAGTCCTCATCCCCGGCTGCCACTGCCGCGTCCTCCTCGGCCACCGCGGAGTCCGGCGTCCAGGAGGTCACGGACATGGCCGGTGACACGGTGTCGGTCCAGATGCCGGCCGAGAGCATCGTTGCCACCGACAACCGCATCTTCCGCACCCTGGACGAGTGGGATGTGGAGCTCTCCGCGGCCCCGGTGCCGCTGATGGACGGCGACGTGCTGTCCTACCCCTCCGCCGAGGGCATCATCGACCTGGGCAGCCACCGCGAGCCCAACATGGAGGGCTTCGTCGAGGCCGAACCGGACCTGGTCCTCAACGGCCAGCGCTTCAGCGACGTCAAGGGAGACATCGCCGGGCTGATCCCGGAGGACGCCGCACTCGTGGACACCAACGTCCAGGAGGGTGAGCCGCTGGACGGCGAGCTGCGCGAACTGACCACCTTGCTCGGCGACATTTTCGGCAAGCAGTCCGAGGCCGAGGGTCTCGTCTCCGAGTTCGACGCCGCGATCGAGCGCGCCAAGGGTGCCTACGACTCCGAGGAGACCGTGGTCGGCCTGATCGCCTCCGGCGGCGACCTGTCCTACTCCGCCCCGTCCACCGGCCGCGCGATCGGCCCGGTGTTCGACATGCTGGGCCTGACCCCGGCCCTGGAGCGCGACGGTTCCTCGAACCACCAGGGTGATGACATCTCCGTGGAGGCCATCGCCGAGGCCAACCCGGACTGGCTGCTGGTCATGGACCGTGACGCCGCCACCGCCGGCCGCAACGGCGAGGAGTTCACTCCCGCCGCCGAGCTCATCGAGGGCTCCGAGGCCCTGAAGGACGTCACGGCCGTCAAGGAAGGCAACATCGTCTACCTGCCGGAGAACTTCTACGTGATGGAGGACATCCAGAACTACACCGGGTTCCTCGGTGACCTGGCTGACGCCTTCGACGGCCAGTAAGAACTCGCAGCACAGCCCGGAGGTGGCCCGTGGGGATGACCCGCCGGACACCTCCGGGCTTCGCCACGACCAGGGACCGG
>DATBUG010000041.1:0-6622 GCA_036516315.1 Citricoccus sp. | reverse complement strand
CATCTCGTCGGCGGTGACGATCCAGGGCCCCAGGGACGTGGCGAAGTCCTTGCCCTTCGCCGGCCCCAGGTGCACGCGCATCTCCGCGGCCTGCAGGTCCCGGGCGGACCAGTCGTTCATGATCAGGTAGCCGAACACGTGTTCGGCCGCGCCGGCCGGCGTGAGGTCCTGGCCGCCGTCGTGGGTGATCCCGCCGAGCACCACGGCCACCTCCAGCTCGTAGTCGAGCCGTTCGGTGTCCGGGGGAGTGATGGTCTGTCCGGTGCCGAAGACCTGGTGCGGGTTGGTGAAGTAGAAGGTGGGGGACTCGTACCAGGCGGGGCCCACCTGGGGGCGGCCCTGGGCGTCGGCGCTCATCCCCTCCACGTGCTCCTCGAACACGGCGAAGTCCCGCACGCTGGCCGGCGCCAGCGGGGCCAGGAGTGACACCTCGGACAGGGGAACCCCCGCCCGGGGGTCGATCCGTCCGTGGAGCTCGGTGGCTGCCGGCAGGCCGGCGGTCAGCACCTCCCGCACGGTCGCGCCGTCCGGGAAGGGGACCACCGCGTCGTCGACGACGAAGCCCTCACCCCGGGCGTCACCGTGGGTCCAGCGTGCGATCCTCATGGGCGATCTCCTCTCGTTCCTGTGGGCGGTCTCCGTCGTCTGGCGTCCTTCGCCCCTCGGTGGCGTCCGGCGCCCTGCGGTCCTCGAGGACCGTGGCGTTCCCGCCGAGGACCGCGCGCTCGAGCCCGGGGTCCAGCCCCGCGCCGCGGACGAAACCGACCGGGTCCTCGGACCCCATGTCGAAGGGGTAGTCGCTGCCCATCACCACCTGGGCGGGCCCGGCCACCTCGATCAACTGCCGCAGCGCCCGGGGGTCGTGGACCACGGTGTCGAACCAGATCCGCCGGAGGTAGTGCGAGGGCGGGTGCTCGCACCCGTGGGCGTCGGGGCGGACCCGCCAGGCGTGGTCGGACCGGCCGATCGCCGTGGGCAGGTACCCGCCGCCGTGCGCGAACACCAGCCGCAGGCGCGGGTGCCGGTCCAGCACGCCGCCGAAGATCAGGTGGGAGAGCGCCACGGCGTTCTCCACGGGCTGGCCCACGGTGTTGGCCAGGTAGAACCGGTCCAGCCGCTCGTCCAGGGTGCACCCGAAGGGGTGCACGAACACCGGGGCGCCCAGTTCGGCAGCCCGGGCCCAGAACGGGTCCAGGCGCGGGTCGGACAGTTCCACGTCCCCGGCCGCGGAGGAGATCTCCGCGCCGAGCAACCCCTGGTGCATCACCGCGTCCTCGAGCAGCTCCACCGTCCGCCCCGGCCACTGCAGGGGCACGAGGCCGAGGCCGGTGAGCCGGTCCGGGGCCACGGCGACGTGCTCGGTGATCAGCCGGTTGGCCTCCGCGCAGGCCCACACGGCCAGGTCCTCACCGGCCCAGGGGTAGTAGTGGTTGGGGGAGGCGCTCACCCACTGGCGGTCCACCCCTTGGGCGTCCATGACCCGCAGCCGTTCGGCCACGTCCGTGAGGCGGGGGATGCGGGCGGCGACCATGGGGCCGGACACCTGCTGGCTGGCGGCCCCGTTACGCCGGTCGTCCAGGTCCGCGGCCGCGGCGACGGCCTCGGGGGCCCGGCGGACGACCTCGGCGTGCAGGAAGGGCAGCAGCACGTGGGCGTGCACATCGACGATCATGCGCGCACCGCCACTCGCTGGGCCACACCGGCTAGCAGCCCGGGGATCTCGGCGGAGTGGTCCGCGCCGTCCCGCTGCCACTCGGCCAGTTGGACGGAGGCGTCCACCACGGCGGTGGCCCGCTCCACGCGGCGGGCGTGGAACTCCTCCCACAAGGACTCGTCCAGCGCGTCCCGGGAGGCCACCAGCTCGGTGAGCACCAGGGCGTCCTCCAGACCCTGGGCCGCGCCCTGGGCGATGGTCGGCGGGCAGGAGTGCGCCGCGTCGCCGATGATCACCGCCCGGCCCCGGTTCCACCGGTCCGGGACGACGTGGCGGGTGAACCAGGTGTAGTGCACCCGGGCCCGCCCTGCCGCCAGGTCCGCCCTGACCTGGTCCCACGGGCCCCCGTAGGCCCGGCTCTGCTCGATCATGATCCGGGCGCCGTCCTCGGGGCTCGTGGCGAAGTGGTCCTCGGCGTCCGAGACGAGGAAGGCGTACATCGAGTCCTGGCCGGTGGGGGTGTAGCCGGCGATGTAACAGGGCCCGCCGTAGTACAGCTCGGTGTACCGGACCTCGGCGGGGCGTGAGACGAAGGCCCGCCAGATGCCCATGCCGGTGTGCTCCGGGACCGTGCCGATCCCCAGGGCCGAGCGGACGGTGGAGTGCAGGCCGTCGGCGCCGATGAGCAGGTCATAGCGGCCGGCCGGGCCGGTCTCCAGGACCGGCTCGGCGTACTCCTCGGTGGAGACGACGCCGGTCACCCGCCGCCCGAAGTACACCTCTGCCCCCGCGCGGACGGCGTGGTCGTGCAGGATGCGGGTGAGGGCCGCCCGGGGCATGCCCATGGCGGAGGGCAGCCCGGTGTCCGGGTCCTCTCCCTCCTCCCGCCGGGCGATCACCGGGGCCTGCGGCCCGGGCGCTCGCATGCCCATCCCGTCGAAGGGGTAACCGGCCGCGCGGGCCTGGTCCCAGACGCCGAGTTCGGCGAAGGCGCGCAGGGCGTTGCCCTGCAGGGAGATGCCGGACCCGAGGGCGTTGAGTGCGGGCTGGGCCTCGAAGACGTCCACGGCGACGCCGGCCCGGGCCAGTTGGATGGCGGCGGCCAGTCCGCTCACGCCGGTGCCGACGACGGCGGCCCTGTTCACTGCGGTCATGGTCAGTACCTCTCTGCGGTTCGATGCCGGGGATGCTCAGAGCACGGCGATGGGGTTGATGGGGGAGCCGACCGCACCGGTGATGGGCAGCGGCTGCGCGGCGAGCAGGAAGTCGTAGCGTCCCCGGTCGGCGCAGGCCTGGCCGATGCCCTCCAGGTCCCACATCTCGCCCACCGTCAGGCCCATGTTGGGGATGACGACCTGGTGCAGGGGCTGGAAGGAATCGTGGAACTCGTTCGGGCGCACCTCGAAACCCCAGGTGTCCGTGGCGATGGCGGCGATCTCACGGCGGTGCAGCCAGCCCGCCGTCGTGAGGGATAGGCCCGGGGCGGGGCCGCCGGCGTAGTCACCCCAGCCGTCGCGGCGGACCCGGGCGAGCTGCCCGGTGCGCACCAGCAGGATGTCCCCGCGGCCGACCGAGGCGGAGGACCCCTGGGCGGTGATGCAGGACTCGAGGTCCGCCACGGTGATCGCGTAACCGTCCTCCAGTTCCCCCGTCTCCGGGCGCAGGTGCCGGCCCAGGTCCAGCAGCACGCCGCGGGAGACGATGGTGGAGGCGGAGTGCTGGATGCCGGTGACCAGATCGCCCTGGGTGGTGACGACGTCCCCGGCGCGGCGGCCGTTCCAGGCGTACCCGTGGTCGAAGATGTGCCCCAGGCCGTCCCACTGCGTCGAGCACTGCAGCGGCATCATGATCAGGTCGTCGGCACCCCCGATCCCGTGAGGGTGGGCGCCGGCGTGGCGTTCGGCGTCCAGGCCGGTACCCGTCATGGTGTGCACCGGGTTGTTGCGCTTCTTCCAGCCCTTCTGCGGGCCGTCCTCGTTGAACTCCTGGCCCAGGGAGACGGTGACCCCCTCGGTGACCAGCTGCGCGGCCTCGAGCCGTTTGGCGGGGTCGATGAAGTTCAGCGTGCCCAGCACGTCGTCCTCGCCCCAGCGTCCCCAGTTGCGGTACGCCTCGGCACGCACGGCGACCTCGCCCGCCGGGTCCGTGGGGTCCAGGTCGGCCGGGTTCTCGGACAGTGAGCTCATTGCGGGCCTCCTGGGGCGCTCTCGGCGATGCAGGTGACGACCTGGGTGCCCAGGCCGTGGATCGATCCCTCCATGACGTCGCCGTCGCGCAGCAACCGCCCCCAGTGCACCCCGTTGCCCGCCGGGCTGCCGGTCAGCAGCAGGTCGCCGGGCAGCAGGGGCATGTTCAGCGAGGCGGCGGCGATCAGGGCCGGCAGGCCGAACAGCAGGTCCGCGGTGGAGGCCTCCTGCATCCGCTGGCCGTTGAGGTCCAGGGTGATGCCCAGGTCCTCCGGGTCCACGAACTCCGCCGGCACCAGGAACGGGCCGGTGGGCAGGAAGCCCGGGGCGTTCTTGGAGCGGTACCAGTCCGCGCCGAGGCCCTTGGAGTCCGCCCGGAAGACCCGGTCCCGCGTGGTGATGTCGTTGCAGATCGTGTACCCGGCCACGTGGTCCATGGCCTGCTCGGGCGTGAGCCGGAAGCCCTCCCGGCCGATCACCACCGCCAGCTCCAGCTCCCAGTCGTGCTGGTCGCTGTAGGCGGGCAGCACCAGCGGGACGTCGTCCCCGACGACGGCCTGGGGCAACCCGATGAAGAAGTACGGTTCCCCGGTGGCCGCGCGTTCGTCCATCATGCGGGCCGCGTCCCGGCGCACCTCGTCCTCGGGCCGGGGATCGTCGGCCGGGGTGCTGGCCACCACCAGGTCGATGACGTGGGTGCGGTAGTTGGCCCCGGCCTGCACCACCTGGCGCGGCTCGACCGGAGCAGTCAGGGTGACCTCCTCGAGGGCCTGCCAGGGCCCAGGCGCCTGGGCGAGCGCGGCGAGCCGGTCCCAGTCCGGTGCCGCCAGAAACCCGTTCAGGTCCCGGGCCCCGAGGTCCGCCTCGTCCAGCGGCCGGATGCGGCCCTCGGCCACCAGGCCGAGCCGCACCGCGCCGCCGTCGCGGAACCGTGCCAGGGCGAAGGGGGCGGTCAGCCCGTCCGACGACGCCGTGCGCGCGGGGGTCATTCGGCGGCCTTGGCGACCAGCTGGTCGCGGACGTCCTCGGTGATGCCCTCCTCCGAGGCGCTGGGCCCGTCAGCCGGCGGGAACGACTCGCTCAACGAGGCGTGCATCGGGCTGTTCTGGTAGATGTCATACGACCCCTGGGACGTGGTCCAGGTGTTGGGCTCCCAGTCCGGCACGTAGTTGCGGTAGCCACCGGTGTTGAGCTCGATCCGCATCGAGGAGGGTTCGCGGTAGTACAGGAACGACTGCTCGCCGATGCCGTGGATGGTCGGCCCGTACTCGATGTGCACCCCGTTCTCGATCAGGGTGTCCGCGGCGATCAGCATCTCCTCGCGGGTGTCCACCCAGAACGCGAAATGGTTGACGCGTCCGGATCGGCTCGAACCGTCCAGCACGATGCCCAGGTCATGGGACTTCTCGTTGGTGGTGATGACCGAGAACACCGAGAGCGGCACGTCCTCCAGGACGGTGCGCGCCATGATGCGGTAACCCAGGACCTCGCTGTACCAGGCGGCGAAGGCATCGACGTCGCTGGCGCAGACGGTGACGTGGTCCAGGTGCCGCGGCGCGCCGGCCACCGTGCTGCGCCGCTGCGGACGGTCCGGGAAGACCGAGGCGAGCTTGCCCTCGGTGTGGCGGAAGTGCCGGGCATCCCAGTGCAGCGTCATGCTGTGGCCCCACGGGCCGGTGAAGCGGTAGGCGCGGCCGATGTCCAGGCCGTCGAACCACTCACCGGTGGCGCCGGCCGCCTCGATGCGCTGCACGGCCTCGTCCAGGGCTTCCCGGCTGCTGGTCCGCCAGGCCATCGTGGCCAGGCCGGGTTCCGCGCCGTGCTCGATCACGAGACTGTAGGTGTAGTAGTCACCCCAGCAGCGCAGGTAGACCCTGCCGTCCTCCCGGGCGATCTCGCTCAGGCCGACCTGGTGGACGTAGAAGTCCACCGAGGCCTCGACGTCGGGGGTCGTCAGCGCGACGTACGACAGGTGGGAGAGCAGGCTGTTCATCCTCGGTCCTTTCAACGGTCCCGTGTGGGGCGTGGCCCTGAACGGGCCCCTGAAGACCTATAGTGGTCAGCGTCACATCATCAGCAAACACCGGAATGCGTATCCCTACTATCGGGGTGGCTGATACCTCGGAGGGAGGAGCGTCCGGGTGGATGGAAGGCCGCGGCCATGCCCGACGAGCGACTGCTCTCCCGTCTCGACCTCAACCTGCTCGTGGCCCTCGACGCTCTCCTCACGGAGCGCAACGTCACCCGGGCCGCGGCCCGGCTGCAGTTGAGCCAGCCCTCGCTGAGCGCCTCCCTGGGCAAGCTCCGCCGGCACTTCGACGACGCGCTGCTGGCGCGGCGGGGCAACGCCTACGAGCTCACCCCGCTCGCCGTGCGCCTGGCCGAGCACACGACCGTGGCCCTGGACGCCGCGCGACGGGTCTTCGAGAGCCAGTCCCGGTGGGACCCCGCGGAGTCCGAACGGGAATTCATCATCCACAGCTCGGATTACTCGATGGCCACGATCGCCCCGCGCGTCACCCGGATCGCCCACGAACAGGCACCGAACGTGCGCCTGCACTTCGTGCCCACCTCGCCGGAGACGATGGACGAGGTGCTGTTGCGCCTGCCCTCGATCGACGCCCTGATCCTGCCCCACGGCGTGCTCTCCGAGCAGCTGCCGTCCATGGACGTGATCCGGGACGACTGGGTGGCGCTCGCCGCCTCGGACAACGAGCGCGTCGCGGACGGTCTGACCATGGAGGTCTTGTCCGGATCGCCGTGGGTGTTCACCTATCGCACG
>DATBUG010000040.1:0-4710 GCA_036516315.1 Citricoccus sp. | reverse complement strand
GGCCCAGGACGCGAGCCTGCCGGTGATCATCCTGACCGCCCGCACCTCCGGCGAGGACACCGTGACCGGCCTGACCTCCGGGGCGGACGACTACGTGCCCAAGCCCTTCCGCTTCGCCGAGCTCGTGGCCCGGGTCCGGTTGCGGTTGCGCACGGACGCCGGCACCGGTCAGGCCCCCGAGGACCCCGTCCTGCGCCACGCCGACCTGGAGCTGGACCCGGTGCGGCACGTGGCCGCGATCGGCGGGGTCGAGGTGGATCTCTCGGCCCGCGAGTTCTCCTTGGCCGAGACGTTCCTGCGCCATCCGGGCCAGGCCCTGAGCCGGGAGCAGCTGCTGTCCCGGGTGTGGGGCTACGACTTCGATCCGGGCTCCAACGTGGTGGACGTCTACGTGCGCTACCTGCGCAACAAGCTCGGCGCCTCACGCTTCGTCACCGTCCGGGGGGTGGGCTACCGGCTGGTAGACGAGAAGGACTACCAGCCGGAGGCCGACTGAGGCAGGCCCAGCAGGGACTCGGCGATCTCGAGGCGCCGCAGCGCGGCGGACTGCCAGTGCCGGCGGCCCGAGTCCCGCGCCCCGGCCACGAGAGACAGCGCGACGGCGGCCGAGCGGCAGGCCAGCGCCGCCGGGTCCACCGTCGTCACGAAGTGCGAATGGAACCGGCGCAGGGCATGGTCGACGAAGACGTAGCGCTCGTCCACGGTCGGCAGCACCGCCAGGTGGCCCAGGAAGCAGGCCAGGTCGTCCACCCGGTGGCCCGGACCGGCGCCGTCGATGTCCAGGACGCAGCTGATCGCATCCCCGGACACGAGCAGGTTCGCCTCGTAGAAATCCCCGTGCACGGGCACCACCGGCCCGCGGTCCGTGGTCTGAAGCTGGCGCTCAAGGTGGTCCACGAGGCCGCGGATGCGCTGGGCGTACTCGGGCAGGGCGATGGCCGCGGCGTGGCCGTAGGAGGCCGTGCGGTCCGACCACGCCTCGCGCCGGGGCAGGGTGAGCAGTTCGGCGGGCATCCGGTCCAGCAGTTCCGTGATCCGCTCCGGGGCGATCCGCCGGGCGCCGTCCGCCATGATGTCCCTGGCCAGCACCTGCCCGGTGCCTTGGCCCAGGGCCAGCACGTCCGCGACCGGCGGGCCCAGCACGGGCGGCACGGGCACCCCGGCCGCGGCCATCAGCACGTGCCGGTGGTGCAGGGTGATGGCCTGGCCCCCGCGCATCACCTTCAGGAAGACGGTCCGGCCGCCGAACCCGGCACGCAGGACGGCCCGCCGCAGCGGCCGGTAACTGACTGTCTGGAGCTCGGAGAGGCGGTCCCCGGACCCCCAGATCGCTGCCACCGACTCCGGGTCGGAGGCCAGCGCCAGCCCGGTCAGCCGGGGATCGTGCGGATGGAACCAGGCGGACCAGTCGGTGTCCGCGGCGTGGCCGGCGTCGATCACCGCGTCCTGGGGCACCGACTCCGCGGTGAGGGCCACGTACACCTCGACGGCGTCCCCCGGGCCCGGGGCGGGCAGGGCACGGACGCGGAAGACCCCGGTGGCTCCCGCCCCGGGGCGATGCTGCAGGTCGACGAGCTCGACGGCGCGCAGGGTCAGGCCCTGCACGTCGAGGGCGCGTTGGAGGGCTTCCCGCGCGCCCGGGGACGAGAGGTAGGCGACCTGCCGGTTCTCGGTCAGCTCGCCGTGCGCCGGATGGCGCATGGTCCGGTGTCCCGCCGTCAGACGGCCCGGCGGCGTTCCAGGACCTTGTCCAGGTCCAGGGCGCGGTGGGCCGTGGCCTGGACGCGGGCCAGGTACTCCTCGGACACGCCGTCCTTGAGCTTGGTGCCGGGCTGGTAGGCCGGGACCTCGGGGCGGGCCAGCGGCTCCGGGATGGGGCGCTCGGCCTCGGGGGCGTCGAGGTAGGTCGGGCGCGGCACCGAGGCTGGGACGGCGGTGTCCGCGCTCGGGGTGCGCTCGGTCTCGGTGCCGGCCGGGCGCTCCGTGTCGGCGGACGGGGCGGGCGCCGGTGCCTCGCTCTCGGCCTGCGGCCCCTCGGACCGCCCCGAGGCGGCGTCGAAGACCGTGCTCGAACCGCGGCCGGAGGGCCCGTCCGGACCGGGCGTGGGGCGGCCCGGATTGACGGCCTCGGTGAAGGCCTGCTCGATCGTCGCGTCGCGCCGCCGCTTGCGGTCCCGCAGGGCCAGGGCGCGCAGTGAGGCGACGCCGGCCACGGCCACCAGCGCGGAGATCGCGACGGCCAGGCCGGTGCCCGCCCCGAAGAGGGCGGCGACGCCGGTGACCAGGGCCGTCACGAGGGCCAGCAGGGCCACGAGGGCGATGATCGTGCGGTCCCACTTGACCCGGAACCCGGATGTCGCGCGGGAACGGCCAGCGTCCCCGGGGGTGGACTGGGAGTTACGCGGCATGGACTTCCTCCGGTGGCTTCTGGACGGGGGCTGGTGGGATGCCCTCCGGTGGATGGCGAACAGCCACGCCGCCACGAGTGCGCACAGCACGAGAGAGGCGTGCAGGTGGATGTCCGGAAGGTAGCCCAGGGCAAGGCTGAGCGACTCCTCCAGAATACCCGTGCCTGCGTCCACCCCTCAAACGCTACCGGGCCGGAACTACACGCGTGTGATACGACGCGGTGTGTCGCGCGGACCTGCGGTTTCGCCACCCCCGCGCCCGGGCGTGCCTACGCCTGAGCTCAAGGTGCGGACCGCCGGTGTTCGTACCGGGCCAGGAGCCCCTCGGGGACCTCGGCGGCCGTGAGGGCGTAGGAGTCGTGGTCCCGCCAGTCCCCGTCGATGTGCAGGAATGCCCGCCGCAGCCCCTCGTACCGGAATCCCAGCTTCTCCACCACCCGGCGGCTGGCCTCGTTCTCCGGCCGGATGTTGATCTCGATCCGGTGCAGGCCCAGGCCCGTGAAGCAGTAGTCCGCGGCCAGGGCCACGGCCGTGGGGACGATCCCCCGCCCGGCCCGGTCCCGGTCGACCCAGTACCCGATCGCCGCGGACTGCGCCGAGCCCCGCAGGATCGAGGACACGCTCAGCTGGCCGGCGATGACCGGCTGCCCGGCGACCGTGGTGCGCAGGCAGATCAGCCAGGGCAGGCCCGTCCCGTCCCGGCCGGAGCGGTTGAGCACCCGGACCATCTCGTGGAAGCTCTTCAAGGCGGCTCCGGGCGTGGGGTTCGTGGCGTCCCAGGGCCGCAACCAGTCCTGGTTGCGGTGCCGCAACGCCATCCACTCCTCCTGGTCCGCGCGGCGGAAGGGGCGCAGCACCAGGTCCCCGTGCTCCAGCGTCACGGGCCAGGTGTGGGTCTGGGCGGGGACCATGGGTCGATCCTAGGACGCGACCGGGGCTCATGGGCGCGCCCCGTGCCCGGCGGGGCACAATGGGAGGGTGTCCCCCAACGAAGCCACGCCCCAGAACCAGCCCGAGGCGCAGTACTCGGCCAAGCTGACCGGAGACCGCGGGTCCACCCCCGAGGAGACCCTGCGGTGGCGCAAGCAGGACGTCCGCACGCTGTGGCGGGCCCGCCGCCGGGAACTGGGCGAGGAGGAACGGGCCGAGCAGTCCCGGGCCCTGACCGCCCACGTGCTCGACTGGTACTTACCGCGCGCCCACCACCGGCGCGTCGCCGTCGTGATGTCCTATGGGACCGAGCCGGACACCGGGCCGCTGCGCCAGGCCCTGCACGAGGCCGGCGTCGAGGTCCTGGTGCCCATCACCGAGCCGGAGCGGCAGTTGTCCTGGGCCCGCTGGTACCCGGGGGTCGAGCTGGCCCGCAGCCCGGTGGCGCCCATCGACGAGCCCGTCGGTGAGCGCTTCGGCCTGGAGACGATGCGGACGGTGGACCTGGTGCTGGTCCCCGCCCAGGTGGTGGACCTGCGCGGCATTCGGATGGGCCAGGGCGGCGGATACTACGACCGTTTCCTGGCCGGGGTGCGCACGCTGCGGCAGCAGGACCAGGGCGGGCCGGCGACCGTGGCCTGCGTCTTCCGGCACGAGCTGATGACGCGCGGGTTCATCCCGGCCGGAGAGTTCGACGTCCCGGTGGACGGGGCGGTCACCGCGGACGGATTCCACTGGTTCGAGGACGGCGAGGGATCGCCGGGGGTGTAATATTGGCACTCGAAACGTGAGAGTGCCAAGCCTCCCCGGCACCGGATCCGTCCGGGCCCGCCGGGTGAGCTGGCCGGATAGGAGAGTCCCCGGTGCCTACCTACGCCTATGCCTGCAAGGACTGCGGTCACGAGTTCGACATCGTCCAGTCCTTCACCGATGATTCGCTGACCGTCTGCCCCGAGTGCGAGGGCGCGCTGCGCAAGAAGTTCAACTCGGTCGGCGTCGTGTTCAAGGGCTCGGGCTTCTACCGCAACGACTCCCGTTCCGACGGTTCCGGCGCGAAGAGCTCCGGATCCTCCACGGCGGCCTCGTCCAGTGGATCGGACGGTTCCTCCTCCGGTGCGGACTCCTCGGCGGGCCCGTCCACGTCATCCTCCGCGGACTCCGCGTCGTCGGGCTCGGGGTCGTCCAGCTCGGCGTCCTCGTCCGCGTCCGCATCCTCGTCTGCGTCCACCACGCCGGCCAAGGCGCCGGCGGCCGCCTCGGCCTGAGCCCTGCGGTCTGAGGGCCGCGGCGACGGCCACTCCACCGGCGTCCACGTCCGTCGGCCGGTCCACGGCGGGGAGCGTCCTGATGGCGGGCGCGGACAGGCCCCCGG
>DATBUG010000039.1:0-4006 GCA_036516315.1 Citricoccus sp. | reverse complement strand
GCCCGGCGCCTCGGGGCGCCCGTGCTGGGCGGCCTGGCCGCCGGGACCGTCACCGCCGGTGCGCTGTGGGTCAGCTCGGCCACGGACGAACTCTCGGAGCGGATCGTGCGGCGCCTGGGCGCCCGGCGCCCCCGCCTCGTGCTCGCCGCGATCGCCACGGTGGGCACGGCCGTGCTGGAGTACGCCGACGCCGGCCCGGAGACAGGGGGCGCGCCCACCGGCGGGCGTGCCGTAGAATCATCCCCACAGCCTTGACCCGGCCATCACCGGCGAGCTTCCGGAAGAACGGGCGCCAGCCCCAGTAGAACCGGACGGGTAAGCCCGTCACAGCAGTCACGAGCGGCCCTCCCCGCCCGGCCCGGCCGGGACGGGGGCGGCAAGCAGGGTGGTACCGCGCCGCCGTCGCCCCCGGGGAGGACCCGGGACGGCCAGGCGTCCTTGCAGACAGCAGCAGACCGCAGCCCACGTCGAGACAAGGACGGCCTCATCGTGTACCCCCTCGCCAGTTCGGACCCGAACGCGCAGTCGCAGAACAGCACCCCCGCCGCCCCGCGCTTCCCGGAGATCGAGCGGCGCGTCCTGCGGTACTGGGAGGACGACGGCACCTTCCAGGCCTCCATCGAGAACCGCCCGGCGGAGAACGAGGACGGCAGCCCGAACGAGTTCGTCTTCTACGACGGCCCGCCGTTCGCCAACGGCCTGCCCCACTACGGCCACCTGCTCACCGGGTACGTCAAGGACCTGGTGGCCCGCTACCAGACGCAGCAGGGCCGCCGGGTGGAGCGCCGCTTCGGCTGGGACACCCACGGCCTGCCCGCCGAGCTCGAGGCGATGAAGCAGCTCGGCATGACGGACAAGGCCCAGATCGAGGCGATGGGCATCGACGCGTTCAACGACGCGTGCCGGGCCTCCGTGCTGAAGTACACGGAGGAGTGGAAGGACTACGTCAACCGGCAGGCCCGCTGGGTGGACTTCGAGAACGACTACAAGACGCTGAACCCGGAGTTCATGGAGTCCGTGCTCTGGGCCTTCAAGTCCCTGCACGAGAAGGGCCTGACCTACCGCGGCTTCCGCGTGCTGCCGTACTGCTGGCAGGACGAGACCCCGCTGTCCAACCACGAGCTGCGCATGGACGAGGACGTCTACAAGTCCCGCCAGGACCCCTCGGTCACTGTGGCCTTCCCGATCATCGGCATGCCCGCCGACCCCGGGCTGGTGCCTGACGGCGGCGCCGACGCCGGGTTGGCCGCGGAGCTGGCCGGCGTGCGCGTGCTCGCCTGGACCACCACGCCCTGGACCCTGCCCACCAACGAGGCGCTCGTCGTCGGGCCCGAGATCACCTACGCGGTGGTCCCGGCCGGTCCGGACGCCGCCGCGGAGGTGGCCGGGCACCGGTACCTGCTGGCGCAGGACCTGCTCGGCGCGCACGCCAAGGAGCTGGGCTACCCGGACGCCGGCGCCGTCACCGAGGCGGTCACGGCCACTTACCTCGGGTCCCGGCTCGGCGGACTGTCCTACGAGCCGCTGTTCACCTACTTCACCGACGCCGCCGACTACGGCACCGAGCGCGCGTGGCGGCTGCTCGTGGACGACTACGTCACCACGGACGACGGCACCGGCGTGGTCCACCAGGCCCCGGCCTACGGCGAGGACGACCAGCGGGTGTGCGAGGCGAACGGCATCCCGGTGATCCTCTCCGTGGACTCCGGCGCCCGGTTCCTGCCGCTGTTCGGGGACTCCTCCCGCGGCGGAGGCGTGCTGCAGGACATCGCCGGGGTGCAGGTCTTCGAGGCCAACCGGACGATCATCCGTGCCCTGCGGGCCGCCGGGAAGCTGGTGAAGGAGGCCTCCTACGAGCACTCCTACCCGCACTGCTGGCGCTGCCGCACCCCGCTGATCTACCGCGCCATCACCTCCTGGTACGTGTCCGTGACCAGCTTCAAGGAGCGGATGGTCGAGCTCAACGAGCAGATCACCTGGATCCCGGACAACGTCAAGCACGGGCAGTTCGGCAAGTGGCTCGAGAACGCCCGGGACTGGTCCATCTCCCGCAACCGGTACTGGGGCTCGCCGATCCCCGTGTGGGAGTCCGACCACCCGGACCACCCGCGCCAGGAGGTCTACGGCTCCCTGGCCGAGCTCGAGGAGGCCTTCGGCGAGCTGCCGCGCAACGCCGCCGGCGAGGTGGACCTGCACCGGCCGTGGATCGACCACCTGACCCGGCCCCACCCGGACCCCGAGGCCGCGGCCGCCGGGGCCACGATGCGCCGCGTGGAGGACGTGCTGGACGTCTGGTTCGACTCCGGGTCGATGCCCTACGCCCAGGTGCACTACCCGTTCGAGAACCGCGAGTGGTTCGATGGCGGGCACAACCCGGCCGACTTCATCGTGGAGTACATCGGCCAGACCCGTGGCTGGTTCTACACCATGCACGTGCTGGCCACCGCGCTGTTCGACCGCCCAGCGTTCTCCAACGTCATCAGCCACGGGATCGTGCTCGGCTCGGACGGGCAGAAGATGTCCAAGTCCCTGAAGAACTACCCGGACGTCTCCGAGGTCCTGGACCGGGACGGCTCCGATGCCATGCGGTGGTTCCTGATGGCCTCCCCGATCCTGCGTGGTGGCAACCTGATCGTCACCGAGGAGGGCATCCGGGAGGGCACCCGCCAGGTGCTGCTGCCGGCCTGGAACGTGTGGCACTTCTTCAGCCTGTACGCCAACTCGGCCGTGGACGGCGGCGACCGCCCCGAGGGTTACCGCGCCCGGGCCCGGTACGAGTCGACCGATCCGCTGGACCAGTACATCCTGGCGGCCACCGCCCGGATGCTCACGGAGGTCAAGGCCGGGCTGGACGCCTACGAGGTCTCCGACGCCACGGACGCCCTGCGCGTCTACATGGACACCATGACGAACTGGTACGTGCGGCGCTCCCGCCAGCGGTTCTTCGACGAGGACGTCCAGGCCCTGGACGTGCTCTACACCTGCCTGGAGGCCTTCTGCCGGGCCGCCGCCCCGCTGATGCCGCTGGTGGCCGAGGAGATCTGGCGCGGGCTGACCGGAGGCCGCTCGGTGCACCTGACGGACTACCCGGACCCCGCACCGTTCCTGTCCGGATTCGCCTCGGCCGCGGACGCCGAGCGGCTCGTGGAGCGGATGGAGACGGTGCGGCGCATCGCCTCCGCCGGTTCCTCGCTGCGCAAGGGGGCCAAGCGCCGGGTGCGCCTGCCGCTGCGGTCGCTGACTGTGGTCGTGCCGGACGCCGCCGGGCTCGCGGGCGCCTACACGGACATCATCCGGGACGAGTTGAACCTCAAGGAGGTGGACCTGCAGGACGCCGCCGAGGTCTCCGCCGCCGAGTACGGGATCAGCCAGTCCCTGGCCGTCAACGCCCGTGCCGCCGGCCCACGGCTGGGCAAGCAGGTCCAGGCCGTCATCAAGGCCGCCAAGTCCGGTGACTGGTCGGTGGCCGAGGACGGGACCGTCGTCGCCGGGGGGATCGACCTGGCCGAGGGGGAGTACTCCCTGCAGACCACCGTGGCCGACGCCGACGGCGGCGCGGACGCCGGGGACCGCGCCGTGGCCGTGGTGCCGGGCGGCTTCCTGGTCCTGGACACCTCCGTGCCCGCGGAGCTGGCCGCCGAGGGCACGGCACGGGACGTGATCCGCGCCGTGCAGTCGGCCCGCAAGGACGCCGGACTGGACGTGACGGACCGGGTGCGGACCGTGATCACCGGTCCGGCCGCCGTCGTGCAGGCCGTGGACGCCCACCGGGACCTGGTGCGTGGGGAGACGCTGACGGTGGAGCTGGTGCTGGAGGACTCCGGTGCGCCGGACCCGCGCCAGGACCCGGCCGACGACGCGACCAGGACGGTGCAGGTCGCCGTCGCCCGCGCCGCTGCCCAGGATCAGGCCGCCGCCACCTCGACCGGGAGCGACGCGTGAGCGCGGCCGGCACGCCGGCCGCGGCGGGTCGGGGCCCGGAGACAGTGGAGGCCGTCTACCGGGA
>DATBUG010000038.1:0-2862 GCA_036516315.1 Citricoccus sp. | reverse complement strand
GACCTGGGCGCGCCGGAGATCATCGTCAACAACGAGAAGCGGATGCTCCAGGAGGCCGTGGACTCGCTGTTCGACAACGGCCGCCGCGGCCGTCCGGTCACCGGGCCGGGCAACCGCCCGCTGAAGTCGCTCTCGGACATGCTCAAGGGCAAGCAGGGCCGGTTCCGCCAGAACCTGCTCGGCAAGCGCGTGGACTACTCCGGCCGTTCCGTGATCGTGGTGGGCCCGCAGCTGAAGCTGCACCAGTGCGGCCTGCCGAAGCAGATGGCGCTGGAGCTGTTCAAGCCCTTCGTCATGAAGCGGCTGGTGGACCTCAACCACGCCCAGAACATCAAGTCCGCCAAGCGGATGGTGGAGCGCTTCCGCCCGCAGGTCTGGGACGTGCTGGAAGAGGTCATCACCGAGCACCCGGTGCTGCTGAACCGTGCACCCACCCTGCACCGCCTCGGCATCCAGGCCTTCGAGCCGCAGCTGGTCGAGGGCAAGGCCCTGCAGCTGCACCCGCTGGTCTGCGGCGCGTTCAACGCGGACTTCGACGGTGACCAGATGGCCGTGCACCTGCCGCTGAGCCCCGAGGCCCAGGCCGAGGCGCGGCTGCTGATGCTCTCCAGCCACAACATCCTGAAGCCCTCGGACGGCCGCGCCGTGGCCGTCCCGGCCCAGGACATGATCATCGGCCTGAACCACCTCACCACGGTGCGCGAGGACGCGGCCGGCGCCGGGGAGTCCTACTCCTCGGTGGCGGAGGCCATCATGGCCCACGACGCCGGCGCGCTGCACCTCAACGCCCCGGTCAAGATCGCGGTGGAGGGCTTCGTGCCCTCGGCCCAGGCCCCGGCCCCCGAGGGCTGGGAGGAGGGCCAGCCGGCCCTGCTGGACACCACGCTGGGCAAGGTCCTGTTCAACGAGCTGCTGCCGGCCGACTACCCGTGGCTGGAGACCCAGGCCACCAAGGGCTCCCTCGGCGCGCTGGTCAACGACCTTGCCGAGCGGTACCCGATGGTGCAGACGGCGGCGACCCTGGACAACCTCAAGGACGCCGGCTTCTACTGGGGCACCTGGTCCGGCGTAACCGTGGCGATCTCGGACATCACCTCCGAGTTCGACAAGGCCGCCATCATGGAGGGCTACGAGGACCAGGCGCTCAAGGTCCAGGCGCAGTACGACAAGGGCCTGATCGCCGACGACGAGCGCCGCTCCGAGCTGATCGACATCTGGAACAAGGCCACCGACGAGGTCGCGGCCGCCATGAAGGACGGCCTGCCGCGGTTGAACACCATCAACCGCATGGTCTCCTCCGGCGCCCGTGGTAACTGGCTGCAGGTCCGGCAGATCGCCGGCATCCGCGGCCTGGTGGCCAACCCGAAGGGTGAGATCATCCCGCGCCCGATCAAGTCCTCCTACCGCGAGGGCCTGTCCGTGCTGGAGTACTTCATCGCGACCCACGGTGCCCGTAAGGGCCTGGCGGACACCGCGCTGAAGACTGCGAACTCGGGCTACCTGACCCGTCGTCTCGTGGACGTGTCCCAGGACGTCATCGTCCGCGAGGAGGACTGCGGCACCGACCGCGGCCTGACCGAGGTCATCGGCGTGCCGAACGCCGACGGCGAGCTGGTCCGTCACGAGACCGTGGAGAACTCCTCGTTCGCCCGGGTCCTGGCGGTCGACGTCGTGGCCGAGGACGGCACCGTGCTGGGCCAGGCCGGCGAGGACATCGGCGACGTGGCGATCGACGCGTTCATCGCGGCCGGCGTCACCGAGATCAAGGTGCGCTCCGTGCTCACCTGCGAGTCCGCCGTCGGGACCTGCGCGAAGTGCTACGGCCGCTCGATGGCCACCGGCCAGGTGGTGGACATCGGCGAGGCCGTGGGCATCATCGCCGCCCAGTCCATCGGCGAGCCGGGCACCCAGCTCACCATGCGGACCTTCCACACCGGTGGTGTGGCCTCCGCGGACGACATCACCCAGGGTCTGCCCCGTATCCAGGAGCTCTTCGAGGCCCGTACCCCGAAGGGCGTGGCCCCGATCTCCGAGGTCGCCGGACGGGTCCGGATCGAGGACGCGGAGAAGCAGCTGCGGCTGGTGCTCACCCCGGACGACGGGTCCGAGGAGATCGCCTACCCGGTGCTGCGCCGTGCGCGCCTGCTGGTCTCCGACGGCGAGCACGTGGCCGTCGGCACCCAGCTGGTCGCCGGTGCCGTGGACCCGAAGCAGGTGCTGCGCGTGCTCGGTCCCCGGGCCGCCCAGAAGTTCCTGGTCCAGGAGGTCCAGGACGTGTACCAGTCCCAGGGCGTGGGCATCCACGACAAGCACGTGGAGGTCATCGTCCGGCAGATGCTGCGCCGGATCACCGTCATCGAGTCCGGTGACACCGACCTGCTGCCGGGCGAGCTGACCGACCGTGCCCGCTTCATCGCCGCGAACCGCAAGGCCGTGGCGGAGGGCCGCCAGCCGGCCTCGGGCCGTGACGAGCTGATGGGCATCACCAAGGCCTCGCTCGCCACCGACTCGTGGCTGTCCGCCGCGTCCTTCCAGGAGACCACCCGGGTGCTGACCCAGGCGGCCATGGAGGGCAAGTCGGATCCGCTGCTGGGCCTGAAGGAGAACGTGATCATCGGCAAGCTGATCCCGGCCGGCACCGGCCTGGACCGCTACACCCAGATCAACGTGGAGCCCACCGAGGAGGCCAAGGCCAATCTGTTCACCGGGCCGGCCGGCTTCGCGGACTTCGACTACCCGGGGCTGGACTCCTCGGGCGCGCCGGAGTTCCACGCGATCTCCCTGGACGACTACGGCACGGACTACCGCGGCTGATCGGCTGATCACGCTGCTGCCGTAGCACGCACACGACGGCGGCATCCT
>DATBUG010000037.1:0-2879 GCA_036516315.1 Citricoccus sp. | reverse complement strand
TTCTCCAATGCGGTGTCCAGCGCGGCCAGCAGCCGCGTGAGTTCAGTGATCTTCTCCTCCACCAGCTCCCGCTGGCGTTCCAGGGCCCGGCGCCGTCCCGGTGCCCGCCCGCGGTGGCCGGGGCCGGCGTCGAGATCCGCTGCCGTCCCGGGACCGGCAGGGCCGGCGTCCTCCTCGGCGAGCGCGGCCGCGATGTCCTCCAGCCCCAGGCCGAGCCGCCGGTAGGCGACCACCTGCTGGAGGCGGTCGACGTCCGCCGGGGCATAGAGCCGGTAGCCGGCGGACGAACGGGCGGCCGGGGTGACCAGCCCGATCCGGTCGTAATGGTGCAGGGTGCGCACCGTGACCCCGGTGGCGGAGGCGGTCTCGCCCACGGTCAGCAGCTCGACCTCGGGGTGGCCGTGCCGCCGCGCGACCCCGGGTCCGGTGCTGGATCCAGTGCCAGGTCCGGTGCTGGAACCGATGCCAGGCCCGGTGCTGGATCCGGTGCTGAATCCGGTGCTGGATCCGGTGTCTCGTTCGTCCATGCCCACCAGTGCACCGCCTCACGTCGCGTCAGGGTCAACCCCTCCCCGCATCTGGAGGTCAGAAAATGACCGTTTCCGGGGGGAACGGGCCGGAAACGGTCACTTTTCGACCGCCAGTTGCTGGGGGAGACGCGGAGCGGGCCTCAGGTCAGGTGGTCGTTCCGGCCCTCGGCCCAGTCCGCGTGCCGCCGGGCGGAGCGGTGCACCACGGCGCGGGCGCCGGCCGCGATGGACGAGGAGAAGTTGTCGTAGAGCCGGTCGTAGTCGTAGCGGTCCAGGTGCTCGGCGATGCGCAGCGCCACCCGCCCGGACAGCGGGAGGTAGTTGGGGAAGGAGCGCATGAAGGTCGCCCAGGAGCGGTCGCGGGACACGCCCACCGTGTCCCCGGCCAGCAGGACCCCGCGGTCGTCCTCACCGGTGTAGTGGACCACCACACTGCCCGGGAAGTGGCCGCCGGGCTGAGAGGCGGTCACGCCCGGCACGGGCTCGATCGTGCCGGACCACACCTCGAGGTTCTCCGGCCGCCGGGCGAGCCAGCCGGCGTCGGGCTCGGAGACGTAGACCGGGGCACCGCCGAAGGCCGCCGACCAGTCCGACTGGACCCCGTACATGTGCGGGTGCGAGGCGATGATGCCCGCCAGCCCGCCCAGCCCGGCCACGGTCTCCACGGCCGCCCGGTCGATGTGGGCGGGCACGTCCACCATCAGGTTGCCCTCCGGCGTGGTCAGCAGCTTGGCGTGCTGTCCGATCCCGACGCCGCCGCGCACCGGCAGCGCCCACAGGCCCGGTTCCAGCGGGGCGGGCCGGAGGGAGGCCCCGGCGGCGCGCTGGGCGCCGACGGTGGTCCACCGTTGGCCCTCGGCGGGCACCCACTGGCGGTCGTCGGCACAGATGGCGCACGTACCGGGCAGGGCGTCGGCGTCGTGCTCCACCCCGCAGGTGGCGCACAGCGCGGTCCCGTCCCAGGGCTGGGCTGAGGAAGGCTGGCTGTCCATGATCAGTGCAGTGTAGGCCGGGCGGCGGGCCCCGGGACAGGGGCCCGCGGTGTCAGCCGCCGGCCCATTCGTGGGCGGCCTTGTTGCGCAGGCCCACCAGTTCCAGGGCGCGGTGCTCCAGTTCCCGGTCCTGCTCGGTCACCGCCTCCCACTGCCTGACCGGGACGGCCTTGCCGTCCGGACCGGTGGAGACCATCACCGTGAGCCCGTGGGCGATCAACCGCGGTTCGCGTTCGCGGCGGTCCCCGGCCCGGGCGCGGACGGACACGTGCATGGACCGGGCCGAGGTGTGCACCAGCCGGGCCTCGAGCTCCATCAGGTCACCCACCCGCACCGGCTGGTAGAAGCGCACCCCGCCGGCGAACACGGCCACCACGGGCAGCCCGGACCAGCGCGAGGCGCAGACGTTGGCGGCCTCGTCGATCCAGCGCATCACGGCCCCGCCCTGGATCTTCTCCCCCGGGTAGACCTCCCGCGTGGTGGCGATGAAGCGCAGCACCACCGTCTCGGCCGTCATCTCACCCGTCGGCGCGGGGGCGGAGACCATGGCCTCCTCGATGTCCCGGCGCATGGTCCCGCGCATCCGGGCCAGTCGGTCCCGTTCGGCCTCTTCCGGCGTCCCCGGCTCCCAGGGCCGCACCGGCACGGGGGTGCCGTCAGTATCCACGGCCACGTAGACCATGACACACTCGGTGCATACGACCGACTTGCCGTTCTCGTCCCGCTCGTCCGGCAGCACCACCCGGGTCTGCACGTGCACGGAAGTCCGCCCGGTGTGCACCACACGGGCCTGCACCGCCACGCGGGTCTCCGGCGGGACGGGGTTGCGGAAGTGCATGTTGCCCACGTAGGAGGCGACCACGTTCGAGCCGGACCAGCTGGCCGCGGCGGCGTAAGCGGTCTTGTCGATCCAGGTCATGACCGTGCCGGCGTCCACGGCACCGTCCGGGTGGTCATAGGACTCGGCGCGGAAGTAGAGGGAGACGGAGCTACGGGGCATGCTCCGAAACTAGCATCCGTGACCTAGGACACGTTGACTGGATTCTCACCCAGCGGAATCGCCGGACGGCGTGCGGAGGGCGGCCTCGGGACGGGGTGCGGCGCTGCCCGTTCCGGCACATTCCGGCACAATGAGGACCATGGAGACCCTGGACACGGCACGGCACCCGGTCCCCGCCGGCGAACGCCGTCACGAGGTGACGTTGCGCTTCCTGGCCGCCCCCACGGACCGCGGCCACGCGGGCACGGTGGACGCCGGCCGCGTGCTGGAATGGATCGACAAGGCCGCCTTCGCCGCGGCCACCGCCTGGAGCGGGTCCTACTGCGTGACCGCCTACGTGGGCAACGTGCACTTCCG
>DATBUG010000036.1:0-6633 GCA_036516315.1 Citricoccus sp. | reverse complement strand
CGGCGAGGCGGACCTGATGCTCGTCGGCGGCGTGGAGTCGATGTCCCGCGCCCCCTGGGTGCTGCCCAAGACCGAGCGGCCCTTCCCCATGCACAACCTCGAGCTGGCCAACTCCACGCTCGGCTGGCGCCTGGTGAACCGCAACATGCCCCAGGAGTGGACCGTCTCCCTGGGCGAGGCCACCGAGCAGCTGCGGGAGAAGTACGGCATCACCCGTGAGCGGATGGACGAGTTCGCGGCCACTTCGCACCAGCTCTCCGCCCAGGCCTGGGACGAGGGCCGGTACGACAACCTCACGGTGGCCGTGCCGGACGTGGACCTGGCCCGGGACGAGACCATCCGTCCGGACTCCACCGCCGAGTCCCTGGCCGGGCTGCGCACGGTGTTCCGCAAGGAGAACGGCATGATCACCGCCGGCAACTCCTCGCCCATGAACGACGGCGCCTCCGCCGCCTGGCTCGGTTCGGACAAGGCCGCGGACATCCTGGGCCTGCAGCCGCTGGCTCGCATCGCCGGGCGCGGGGCCGCCGCGAACGAGCCGCAGTACTTCGGTTTCGCCCCGGTGGACGCGGCCAACCGCGCCCTGGAGCGGGCCGGCATCACCTGGGACGACGTCGCCGCCGTCGAGCTCAACGAGGCCTTCGCCGCCCAGTCCCTGGCCTGCACCGACGCGTGGGGCGTGGACCGCTCCATCGTCAACGCCTGGGGCGGGGCCATCGCCATCGGCCACCCGCTCGGCGCCTCCGGCACCCGCGTGCTCGGCACCCTGGCCCGCCGCCTCGAGGACTCCGGTGAACGCTGGGGCGTGGCCGCGCTGTGCATCGGCGTCGGCCAGGGCCTGGCCGTCGTGCTCGAGAACGTCAACGCCCGCTGACCCACCCACCCAAGCGTCCGGCCGGGTCCCACCCGGGACCCGGCCCGGGACGACGAACCCTTCCCCAAGGAGGAACGATGCTCGACTTCGTGGACACGGCCGCCGAGGCCGTCTCCCGGATCACCGACGGCGCCACGGTGCTGATCGGCGGATTCGGCAATGCTGGCCAGCCGATGGAGCTGATCGACGCCCTGCTGGACTCCGGCGCGACCAACCTGACCGTGGTGAACAACAACGCCGGGCAGGCCGACGCCGGCCTGGCCCTGCTGATCAAGGAACGGCGGGTGGCCAAGATCATCTGCTCGTTCCCGCGCCAGTCCGACTCCTGGCACTTCGACGAGGCCTACCGCGCCGGGGAGATCGAGCTCGAGCTCGTCCCGCAGGGCAACCTGGCCGAGCGCATGCGCGCCGCCGGGGCCGGCATCGGCGGCTTCTTCAGCCCCACCGGCTACGGCACGCAGCTGGCCGAGGGCAAGGAGGTCCGGGAGATCGACGGCAAGCACTACGTGCTCGAGTCCCCGATCCGCGGTGACTTCGCCCTGATCAAGGCCTACGCCGCGGACCCCTACGGCAACCTGGTCTACCGCAAGACCGCCCGCAACTTCGGCCCGGTCATGGCCACCGCCGCCGCGCACACGATCGTGCAGGTGGACGAGGTCCTGGACGAGCCGCTGAACCCGGAGCACGTGGTGACCCCGGGCATCTACGTGGACACCGTCGTGGGGATCCCGACCCAGTCCGGCGTGAAGGAGCGCGCGGAGCGCGAGGCCCTAGCCGCCGGCCGCCCCAAGCCGTGCATGGCCACCAAGACCGCGGCCGAGCTGGCCGCCGAGAAGTGAAGGTGATGAGCGAGATGAGCGAGAACACCGCGACGAGCACGGGGACGAGCACCGCTGACGTGCAGTTCCGCAGCACCGACACCCCGCTGACCCAGGACGAGCTGGCCAAGGTCATCGCCGATGACATCGCCCCCGGGTCCTTCGTGAACCTGGGCATCGGCCAGCCGACCACCGTGTCCAACTACCTCTCCCCGGAGAAGAAGGTCACGCTGCACACCGAGAACGGGATGCTGGGCTTCGGCCCGCAGGCCACCGGCGACCAGGTCGACGAGGACCTGATCAACGCCGGCAAGATCCCGGTGACGGAGCTGCCGGGCGCCTCCTACTTCCACCACGCCGACTCCTTCGCCATGATGCGCGGGGGCCACCTGGACGTCTGCGTGCTGGGCGCCTACCAGGTCTCCGCCACCGGCGACCTGGCGAACTGGTCGACCGGCAAGCCCGGCGCCATCCCGGCCGTGGGCGGGGCCATGGACCTGGCGATCGGGGCCAAGGACACCTACGTGATGATGGACCTGTTCACCAAGAAGGGCGACCGCAAGCTGATGGCCGAGTGCACCTTCCCCCTCACCGGGGTGGGCTGCGTGTCCCGCATCTACTCGGACCAGGCCGTGCTGCTGCTGGACCCCTCCGGCCTGGTGACCGTGCGCGAGCTGCACGGCCTCACCTTCGAGGAGCTGCAGGAGAAGCACCCGGACGTCCGCTTCGAGAAGGCCGGCGCCTGACCGGCTGACCCACCCAGCAACATTTTGGGGGCAGTGTTCTCCAGTCCTGAGGCTCAGGACTGGAGAACACTGCCCCCATTGCGTGGGTGGTGCGGGGCGAGCGGGGCCGCGTGGGTGGTGAGGGTCAGAAGGCGATCCGCGTGAGCAGGTCGCGCAGCTGGTCGCGCTCGGCGGGGGAGAGACCGGCCAGGACCTCCCGGTCCGAGGCCTGGGTCAGTTCGTAGCCGCGCTGCTCCACCCGGAGCCCCTCCTCGGTGACGGCGATCAGGCGCGAGCGCCGGTCCCGGGGATCGGTCAACCGCTCCACCAGGCCGCGCCGCTCGAGCACGTCCACGAGCGCGACCACCTGGCTGGGGTCCAGGTCGAGGAACTCGCTGAGCTCGCGCTGCGTGGGGTTCACCCCGCTCGCCGCCACGGACAGCACCGAGAAGTGGCTGACCTTCAGGCCCAGCTCGGCCTTGAGCAGGGCGTTGGCGTGCCCGTTGCCCCGGGACCGGGCCCGGGCGGTGAGGAACTGGATCTGGCGCGCCAGCCGGGTGGAGCGCAGTCGCCCGACGCCGGCCGGTTCCTCCGCGGCGTCGGCGCCGGGGGCGGGTGTCGTGGTGGTCATGGCGACCCCTGTCATGGTCGGGGCAGCGGACGCCGCCGGTGGCTCGGCGGGGTGCCCGGCCACCGGCCGGACACCCCGAGGGGTCAGTGCTCGTGCGTGGTGAGGTCCAGGTCCTTGGACTCCCGCGTGAACAGGATCGCCAGGACGGAGACCAGCGCCATGCCGGCCAGGAACCCGATGACCGGGACCACGGACGTGCCCGCCCCGGGGCCGGCGTAGAGGGTGGCCAGGATGGTGGGGGTGAACCCGGCGCCGATCAGCGTGGCCAGCTGGTAGCCCAGGGACGCGCCGGTGTACCGGGCGCCGGTGCCGAACTGCTCGGAGATGAAGGCCGCCAGCGGACCGTAGAGCATCCCGTGCAGGGCCAAGGCGATGGTGAACGCCAGGGTCAGGACGAACCAGTTGGTGGACTGCAGCATGGTGAAGAACGGGGTCAGGAACATCACGAACAGCACCAGGCCTGTGATCATCACCGGCCGGCGGCCGAAGCGGTCCGAGACCCGGCCGAACCCGACGACGAAGAAGATCGAGATGATTGAGGCCACGGCGAAGGCGTACAGCACGTCGGAGCGGGCTGACCCGGCCTCGGTGGCATAGCCGACGGAGAAGGTGGACAGCAGCACCTGCAGGCCGAAGCCGGAGGCGCCGCCGAACATGGTCAGCAGCAACGCCCGCGGGCGGCGCAGCACCTGCAGCAGGGGCAGCTTCGGCTTGGCGGCGGTCGCGGACTGCTCGGCCTCGGCCTTCATCGCGGCGGCGGCGAAGACGGGGGACTCACTGACCTTGGCGCGGATGACCATGCCCACGATCAGCAGGACGAAGGAGAACAGGAACGGGACGCGCCAGCCCCAGGCCAGGAACTGCTCCTGCGGCAACAGCGCAGAGAAGGTCCCGAGCACGAAGGTGCCCAGGGCTGCACCGGTGGGGGCGCCGGCGTTGGTGAAGGAGGCTGCGAAGCCTCGCTTGCCGGTCTCGGAGTGCTCGAGGGCCATCAGCGCGGCCCCGCCCCACTCACCGCCCACGGCGATGCCCTGGCAGACGCGCAGGAACACCAGGATCACGGCTCCCCAGCCACCGATCTGGGCGGCGCCGGGGACCAGGCCGATCAGGGTGGAGGCTACGCCCATGATGAGCATGGACAGCACCAGCATCTTCTTGCGGCCCAGCTTGTCCCCGAAGTGCCCGAACACGGCACCGCCGAGAGGACGGGCCAGGTACCCGGCGGCGAAGGTGCCGTAGGCGGCGATCGTGCCGGTGAGCGGGTCCAGCCCGGTGAAGAACACCGCGGGGAAGACCACGGCGGAGGCCGCGGCGTAGAGCAGGAAGTCGTAGAACTCGATGGTCGAGCCCAGGTAGCTGGACAGGATGACGCGGCGGGCCTCGCGGCGCTTCACCGCCGGGTCGAGCGCGTCGAGGTCGGGCACGAGGCCCGTGGCCTGGGCGGGCGTGGTGGTCATGGTGGTCTCCAGTCAGGAAGGCGGCGCGGGGCGCCGCGGGGTCGTCAGGGGACGGGGCGGGGGTCAGGCGGCCGTGACCGGCGCGCTGCGCTCCCGCAGGATGTTCTTGCGGATCTTGCCGGTCGAGGTGCGCGGCAGCTCGTCCACCACGACCACCTCCCGCGGCAGCTTGTACCGGGCCAGGCGGGCGCTGAGCTGTTCGCGCACCGCATCCCCGGCGGAGGAGCTGTCCGAGGTCACCGCGCCGGCGTCGCCGCCGGCGGACGCCTCCTCGCGCAGCACCACGAAGGCCAGCCCGGTCTCGCCCCAGCGCTCGTCCGGGACACCGACGACGGCGGCCTCGAGGACCTCGGGCAGGGACAGCAGGGCGTTCTCGACCTCGGCGGGGTAGACGTTCTCCCCGCCCGAGATGTACATGTCCTTGATGCGGTCCTTGACGGTGTAGTAGCCCTCGGCGTCCCGCACCGCGATGTCCCCGGTGTGGTACCAGCCGTCGGCCAGGGCCGCCTCGGTGGCCTCGGGGCGGTTCCAGTAGCCCTTCATGACCTGCGGGCCGCGGACCCAGACCTCGCCGGGCTCACCCGGCCCGACGTCGTCGCCGGTGGCCGGGTCCACCAGCCGGACCTCGGAGAAGAAGTGCGGCCGGCCGGCCGTCCCGGCGTGGGACAGGGCGTCCTGCGCCTCGAGCAGGCAGACGCCGGGGGCGGTCTCGGTCATGCCGAAGCCCTGCACGATCTTCACGTCCCGGTCCGTCCAGGTGCGGATGGAGCGCTCACTGAGCGGGGAGCCGCCCACCATGATCGAGCGCAGGGAGGACAGGTCCGTGCCGGCGAAGGCGGGGTCCTCGGCCAGCAGGTCGATCATCGCCGGGACCATGAAGGTGCCGGTGACGCGGGACCGGGTGATCTCGGCCAGCACGTCGGCCGGGCGGAACTGGCGGTGGATGATGATCCGCCCGCCCATCATGAAGGTGGGCATCGTGGTCATGTTCATCCCGGCGATGTGGAACAGCGGGGCCACGGACAACATGACCTCGTCCTGGCGCAGGTCCGTGCCGGTGAAGGCGTTGAGGTACTGGTAGGTCAGGTTGCGGTGGGTGAGCATGGCGCCCTTGGGGCGCCCGGTGGTGCCGGAGGTGTACATGAACAGGGCGACGTCGTCGTCGTCCACCTCGGCGTCCACCTCGGCCGTGGAGGCCTGGGCGAGCAGCTCCTCGTAGCGCAGACCGGGGCCCTCGGGCCCCTCGGCGGCCACGAGCGTGAGCTGCGGGTGCGCACCGGCCAGGTGGACGCCGACGTCGGCCACCTCCCGGCCGTAGACGACGGTGCCGGCCCCGGAGTCGGTCACGATGAACTCGACCTCGGCGGGGGACAGGCGCGGGTTGACCAGCACCGGGGTGGCCCCGAAGAGGTTGGCCGCGAAGAACGTCTCCAGCAGGGAGGGGTGGTTGAAGCCCACGTAGGCCACGCGCTCACCGCGCACCACGCCGAGGCCCTGGAGGGCGTTGGCCAGCCGGGTCACCCGCTCGCTGAAGGCCCCGTAGGTCGTGGTGGCGCCCTCGAACTCGATGGCCACGGCCTCCGGCCGGACGGTGGCCCGACGCCGGGGATAGGTGCCGATACCGGTGTTCATGGGACTCCTTCGCTGTGTTGCATGGATCACGTTGAGACCCATGCAACACTCAAGCATTGAGAAAGTCAATGATTGATATTTCCGGTGGGTCCGATCCGGAGGTCATACATCTTTGCAAAGGTGAACAGTCGGTAGACTGGATGGGCATAAGCGGCGCCCCCACGGGCGCCCGCCCCGGCCATCGGTGCCGCCCTGGCGGGCGGAGGAGCGGGGCCGACGTGAGGTCGCGGTGTTGAGGCGTGGCGCGCAGGCGCCGGAACGATCATGCCTCCGCCCTGGCCCGTCATGGACGAAGAGACAAGGCCGCGAGGCCGGAAGGGAAGCTGTGCCTGAACAGCGCATCGCCATCATCGGAGCTGGACCGAGCGGGATCGCGGCACTCCGCGCGTTCGAGTCCGCCCGGCGCCAGGGGGCGCCGACTCCCGAGGTCGTCTGCTACGAGAAGCAGGACGACTGGGGTGGGCAGTGGAACTACGACTGGCGCTCCGGCATCGAC
>DATBUG010000035.1:0-1839 GCA_036516315.1 Citricoccus sp. | reverse complement strand
GACCGCCCTGCGCGCCATCCAGACGCCCCAGGGATTCGACCTGACCGCCCTCGAGGCGGCGCACCGGGCGAGCGCCGGGGGGCCGGGGCTGACCGACGACGCCATGGTGATGGAGGCCGCCGGGCACCGGGTGGCCGTGGTGCCCGGGGATCCGCGGGGCTTCAAGGTGACCACGCCCCTGGACCTGGTGCTGGCCAGGGCCCTGCTGCAGGAGGATCGATGACCGACCACCGCCCCGCCGCCCTGCCGCGCACCGGGATCGGGACCGACGTGCATGCCTTCGCCGAGGCCGGTGAGGACCGCCAGCTGTGGGTGGCGGGCCTGTACTGGCCCGGCGAGCCCGGACTGTCCGGCCACTCCGACGGTGACGTGGTCGCGCACGCCGTCTGCGACGCCCTGTTCTCCGCCGCCGGCATCGGGGACCTGGGCCGGCACTTCGGCACCTCCCGCCCGGAGTTCGCCGGCGCCGCCGGCACCACCCTGCTCGCGGAGGCGGCGCGGTTGGTACGGGAGGCCGGCTTCGGCGTGGGGAACGTGTCCGTGCAGCTGATCGGCAACCGGCCCAAGGTCGGCCGGCGCCGTGCCGAGGCCGAGCGGATCCTGTCCGAGGCCGCCGGGGGACCGGTGGCGGTCTCCGGCACCACCACGGACGCCCTCGGCTTCACCGGGCGCGGGGAGGGACTGGCCGCCGTGGCCACCGCCCTGCTCTACCCGCTCGGCTGACCCCGGCCCGGCCCCCGGGGCCCGGGCCGCGCTGGACTAGACTCCACACCTGTGGCACAACGCTTCTATGACACCAGGACCGCGACGGTACGGGACTTCGTCCCCCTGACCGAGGGGGAGGTGTCCCTCTACTACTGCGGTGCCACCGTCCAGGGCATGCCCCACGTGGGGCACGTGCGCTCGGCCATCGTCTTCGACATCCTCGTGCGCTGGCTCGAACACACCGGCCTGAGGGTCACCGCCGTCCGCAACGTCACGGACATTGACGACAAGATCCTGGAGAAGTCGGCGGCGTCCTATGCCGAGGACTTCGAGGAAGACGACCTCTACCCGGCGCAGGAGCCCTGGTTCGCCCTGGCCTACCGCTTCGAGCACGAGTTCGCCCGGGCCTACGCCGCGCTCGGCGTCCGCCGGCCCACCTACGAGCCCCGCGCCACCGGGCACATCCCCGAGATGTTCGCCCTGATCCAGCGACTCATCGACGCCGGCCACGCCTACCCGGCCCCGGACGGCTCCGGGGACGTGTACTTCGACGTGCGCTCCTGGCCCGCGTACGGCGAGCTCACCCGCCAACGCGTGGAGGACATGCAGGACGCCCCCGACGCCGATCCCCGCGGCAAGCGCGATCCCCGGGACTTCGCGCTGTGGAAGGGCGCCAAGGACACCGACCCGGCGACGGCGACCTGGGAGTCGCCGTGGGGCCGCGGCCGGCCGGGCTGGCACCTGGAGTGCTCGGCCATGGCCACGAAGTACCTCGGCTCCCGGTTCGACATCCACGGCGGCGGCCTGGACCTGCGCTTCCCGCACCACGAGAACGAACTGGCCCAGTCCGCGGCCGCCGGGGACGGCTTCGCCAACTTCTGGCTGCACAACGGCATGGTCACCTACGAGGGCGAGAAGATGTCCAAGTCCGTGGGCAACACCATCTCCCCGGAGGAGATGCTCGCCCAGGCCCGGCCCAAGGCGGTCCGGTATTTCCTCGGCCAGGCGCACTACCGTTCCCCGCTGGACTACCGCCCCACGTCCCTGCAGGAGGCCGAGGCGGCCGTCGAGCGCATCGAGGCCTTCCTGGACCGCGCCGCGGACGTGGTGGCCGACGCCCAGCTGCAGCGCGAG
>DATBUG010000034.1:0-23139 GCA_036516315.1 Citricoccus sp. | reverse complement strand
TCGCCGTCTGGAACGGCACCAACGCGATCGTGGTGGAGCAGACCGCCAGCCCGCACCAGGTCAAGCACAGCGCCTCCATCGGCACGAGGTACAACAAGTTCGCCAGTTCCTCGGTGCGGGTGTTCCTGGCCGAGCTGCCTCCCGAGGAGGTCGGCCGCCTGCTCTCCGGAGGGATCATTCTGCGGGACAGCTACCGGGGTTTCGAGGACGGCGCCCATGAGGACCTGCGCCTCGTCCACGACCAGGGATACGCCGTCAACGACGGGGAGACGACCTACGAGGAGTACGGCGTCTCGGCCCCGGTGCGTGACTACCGGGGGAAGGTCGTCGGCTGCATCACGGCCAGCGCGCCCCGGTCGCGCGTCCAGTTCCGGGCCAGCCAGCAGGTGCTGCGCGATGCGGTGCTCGAGACGGCGGAGCGGGTCTCCGCGCGCCTGGGCCGTCCGCAGCCCGCCGAGCGGTGAGGGCCCGGAACGCGGGCGCCCGCTGACGACTTCGCTCCGCTGACGGACGCCGAGGGGCAGGTCCCCGCGTGTGGCCGGGACCTGCCCCTGACGGTCGTCGTTCCGCTGGGCGCTGGGCGACGGTTGCGCAGTCGTGGAGGTCAGTCGGTGCGGACGGTGCGCGGATCCACGTTCCGGGCCGCGAAGATCAGCAGGCCGGAGGCCAGGATGGGGATGACGCCCCACCAGAGCGCTGCCGTGATCCAGCCGTGGCCCGCCGCCAGCGTCGCGGTGATGAACAGGCCGCCGATAATCGCGCCCACCTGCCCGGAGGCGTTGATGATCGAGCTGCCCGTGGCCCGGGTGTGGACGGGGAAGCTCTCGCCGGTGAAGAAGAGCAGGGCGGAGAACGGGCCGATGAGGAAGAACAGGCCCGCGCTGTAGAGCGCCACGATGATCCCGAAGCTCCCGTTGGGTGCCTGGATCATCAGGAAGAAGGACAGCGCACAGAGGATCCAGCCGATCCCGATCGCATTGCGGCGTCCGATCCTGTCACCGAGCCAGCCGTGGAACAGGTAGCCGGCGAAGGCGGTGGCGTTGGAGATGATGAGGACCAGCAGCGCGTTGTCGAAGGCGATGTCCTTGCCGTCGGGGGCGGTGAGCAGGGAGGTGCCGAGGATCGAGAAGGCCAGGACGCCCAACCAGTTGAGCAGGAAGGCCCCGCCAATCGTCAGTGTGGAGCGCAGGGACTCCCCGCGGAAGACGGAGACGAGCGGGCTGTCCTGGGCGGTGACGTCGATGCCGTACTGCACGCCGAGGCGCTGGGCCTCCGTCTCCTGGCCGGCCTTGAGCAGCCGGTCGATCTCGTGCCTCCGGGCGAACTGAGGGCTCTCCTTCAGCCAGCGTCCGGCGATGACGATGAAGACGGCGGGCACGGCCGCGACGATGAAGCAGAGCTGCCACCCCCCGACCGGGAAGAGCAGGTAGACCGATCCGGCGGCGAGGACGGAGCCGATCGGCCACCCGGACTGGACCAGGGAGTAGATCAGGCCGCGGCGCCGGGCCTTGGCGGGATCGCTGTGGCTGTGGGCGAACATCTCGTTGAGGTAGGCGGCGTTGATCGCCTGCTCGGCGTAGCCCAGGCCCGCCAGGGACCGCACCAGGACGAGGAAGACGATCCCCAGGCCGGCGGTGATGCCGGCGACCCAGCCGACCATGGCGGTCAGCAGGGAGGCGACGGCGGCCCCGGCGACGGCGATCAGGATCCCCTTGCGCCGTCCGATCCGGTCGACGACCGGGCCGATGGCGAAGGCCACCAGGGCCGTACCGGCGGTCACCCAGGTGTTGACCTCGGTGGACTGGGCGGCGCTCCACCCCAGGTCCGCGGCCAGCTGCGGCAGCAGGTTGCCGAAGAGGACGAAGTCGTAGACGGCGAAGGTCCAGGCGAAGAAGCAGATCCAGGTAGCCAGCCGGACGTCCCGGGGCGTGATGTCAGTGGTGTCGACCGGTGGGGTGGAGGTGAGGGACATGACGGTTCCTTGAGAGAAGGGTGAAGGGAGAAGGGAGGAGGGAGAAGGGAGGAGGGAGAAGGGGAGAGGGGAGAAGGCGAGAAGGAAAAAGAAAGAAGGGGAGAGGGGGGGGTGCGAGGTGCCGTCCCGGGGACGCCGAAGGGGGTGGTCCGGCGCCGGGTCGTGACCGACCGGCCCCGGACCACCCCCTCCTCGCTACTGTGGTGTCCCGGTCAGGAGACGGAGCTGAGGTCCGCGCTCCGCCGTTCCCGCATCTGGGCGGTGGCCGCCAGGTCGACGGTGAGCTGGCCGTCGACGTCCTTCAGCGCCACACCGTAGTCCCGCTCGGCGGCCTCGGCGGTGGTGAAGCCGTCGAGGACGTCCTCCAGGACCCGCAGCGGGTCCCGCGTGAGCGGGTCGCCGAAGCCGCCACCGCTGGGCACGGTGATCTGCAGGGAGTCACCGGCTTGCAGCTGGCGCCCGGTGACCTTCGAGGGCCAGGACTCCTCGCCCTCGCGGCCGGGGTTCTTCACGAGCGAGGCGTTCTGCCCGTCGTGCCCGCCGAAGGCGCCCCAGGGGGCGTCCGACTCGTGGCGTTCGCCCTCGCAGGTGACCACGGTGTCGGTCAGGAAGGTGTTCTCCCGGACGATCCCGATGCCACCGCGGTACTCGCCGGCCGCCGCTGGCTCGGAACGCAGCTCGTAGCGGTCGGTCCGCATGGGGAACCGCCACTCCAGCTCCTCGATGGGGTTGTTGCGGGTGTTGGCGATGAGGTTGTCCACGGAGTCCGGTCCGTCGCTGGTGGCCCGCGCGCCGTAGGAGCCCTCGTTCACCTCCAGGTACACCCAGTACTCGCCCTGGCGCTCGTCCCACCCGGAGTAGGACATGAAGTGGATGTGGGCCGAGTTGCCGGCCGTGACCCGCTCGGGGATCACCGGGGCCAGCGCCCGCAGGGCCAGGTCCACCGCCCGCTGGACCTGCGAGAACCGCGAGAACGTGGCCGCCGGATACTTCGGGTTGAAGATGGTGCCCTCGGGGGCGATCACCTTCAGCGGCTTCAGCATGCCCTCGTTCTGGGGGACGAAGACGGGGAAGGCGACCTCGTCGAGGAACATCATCCGCGTGATGAACGTGAAGGCCGAGACGGTGGTGCCCTCGAAGGCGCAGTTGTAGGCGGTGGGGACCTGCGCGGCGGAGCCGGTGAGATCGTAGGTGATCTCGTCGCCCTCGACGATCACCTTGACAGCGATCGGCAGCTTCTTGCCGTAGTTGCGGCCGTCGTCGTCCAGGTAACCCAGTTCGGTCTCGTACACGCCGTCCGGGATCTTGGCGATCTCCTGGCGGAGCATCCGCTCGGAGTAGTCGATCCAGCTCTGCCCGGCATCCTCCACCGCCTCCTTCCCGTACCGCTCCACCAGGGCCAGGTAGCGCGACTTGGCGAGCTCGCACGCGGCGATCATCGCCTGGAAGTCACCCTCGTTGGAGGTGGGTGTCCGGGTGTTGTGGAGGATGTGCCGGATCAGGGACTCCTGGCGCACCCCCTTCTCGTACACCTTCACGGCCCGGAAGATGGTCCCCTCGGACTGGACGTCCTGGATGTCCACCATCAGCCCGGAGAAGGCGCCGCCGTTGTCGATCAGCTGCCCCGAGGCGCCGGCGAAGCCCACGAGCTCCCCGTCATGGAAGATCGGCTCAATGATCGCCACGTCGGGGGAGTGGGTGGCGCCCAGGTACGGGTCGTTGTGGAGGATGACGTCGCCCTCGTGGATGTCGTCCCCGAGCACGGAGATCACGCCCTTGACGATCTTGGGCATCGACCCCATGAACATCGGGGTCGAGTCGGACTCGGCCAGCACGTTGCCGTCCTTGTCGAACAGTCCCGCCCCGAGGTCCTCGGACTCACGGATGATCGAGGAGTAGGCCATCCGGAACAGGACCGAGGCCATTTCCTTGGCCGCGGAGTTCAGCGCCCCGCCGATCACGCGCATCAGGATCGGCGTCGCCAGCTTCTCTGCTGCCTCGGCGGCGTCGGCCGTGGGGGCCGGGCAGGTGATGACGAGGTTGCCGGCCTCGTCCACGCGGCCGGTGAAGCCCGGGGGCACCACCACGGTGGAGTCGTACTGCTCGATGACCACCGGGCCCTCGAACGCCGTCCCCACGCCCATCCGCTCGCGGGCGTAGAAGCCGGTGTCCACGGTGACCGGCGTGCCGTCGCCGTCGAAGGTGACCGGGCGGGTCTCCAGCAGGGCGTCCTGCAGGCTGCCGCCCTGGGCCGGCGCCGGGGTCGGCAGGTCGTCCATGACGGCACGGGCCTCGACGCGGATGTTGATGACCTCCACGGTGCCGTTCTTGAAGCGGTGGCCGTACTCCTCGAAGTGCGCGTCGTGGAAGGCGGCCTCGGCCTGGTCCAGCCACGCGGTGGTGACGGGCCCCTCGGGGACGTCGAAGCGGATCTCGTAACCCTGGCCCTCGTACCGGGCATCGGCCAGCCAGTCCACGCGGCGGCGTTCGGCCGGGACGCCCTCGGCGTCCAGCTGGGCGTGGGCCTCCCGCTCGAGCTGTTCGAAGGAGGCCTGGATGGCACCCGGATCGGCGTCCGCGAACCGGAACCGGCTGGTGGCGACGAACTCGTACTTCTCGTCCGTGGCCAGCAGCCCGGTGGCGGCGATGATGCCCGGGTGGGCCGGGACCAGCACGTGCGGCACCTCGAGCTCGGCGGCGATCTCGCAGGCGAACAGGGCGCCGGCGCCACCCGCGGCGACGAGCGTGAAGTCGCGGGGGTCGTACCCGCGGCGCACGGAGTTCTGCTCGATGGCCTGGGTCATGCCGAACTTCTGGATCTGCAGGGCGCCGAGGGCGGCCTCCTCCACGGACATGCCCAGCTGCTCGGCCAGCGTCTCCATGGCCTGCCGTGCACCGTCGAGGTCCATGTCCATCCCGGATCCGGCGAGGACGCGGTCCGGGCGCATCCGGCCGAGCAGGACCTGGGCGTCGGTCGACGTCGGGTCCGTGCCGCCGCGGCCGTAGCAGACGGGACCGGGGACGGCGCCGGCGGACTGGGGGCCCACGCGGAAGACGCCACCGGCGTCGACGTAGGCGATGGACCCGCCGCCGGCGCCGATCGTGTCGATGTCCACCATGGGCACCATGGCCTGGTGGTCGCCGATCTTGGTGTCCAGCAGGTGGCGCATGCGCAGCTCGCCCTGGTGGGCGACGCCGATGTCCGCCGAGGTACCGCCGATGTCGAGGGTGACCACATTGTCGAACCCGGACTGGCGTCCGGCCCACATGCCGCCGATCAGCCCGCCGACGGGACCGGACATCATCAGGGTGACGGGACGCTTGGCCGCTTCGCGGATGGGCACCATGCCGCCGGAGGACTGCATCAACAGGATCTCGCGCTGGTAGCCGAGCGCGGTGACCTCGTCGTGCAGGCGGTGCAGGTAGGCCGAGACCCGGGGACCCACATAGGCGTTGAGGGCGGTGGTGGAGAAGCGCTCATACTCCCGGTACAGCGGAACGATGTCACTGGACAGGGACAGGAACGCCTCCGGGAACTCCTCCCGGACGATCTCACCGATCCGCTGCTCGTGGACCGGGTTGAGGTAGGAGTGCAGCAGGCACACGGCCACGGCCTGCACGCCGGCCGCCTTCAGCTCGCGCACGCGCTCGCGGACCTCGTCCTCGTCGAGCGGGACCAGGACGTCCCCGTCCGGCGCGGTGATGCGCTCCTTGACGGTCAGTCGGTGGCGGCGCTTCACGAGCGGCTTGGTCTGCCAGGGCAGGTCCTGCTGCAGGGAGAAGTTGTGCGGCTTCTTGTGGCGGGCGATGTGCAGGATGTCCCGGAAGCCCTCCGTGGTGATCATCCCGACCTCGGCTCCGGTGTGGGTCAGTGCCGTGTTGGTGGCCACCGTGGTGCCGTGGACCAGCTGGTCGACCTCCGAGAGCGCGATGCCCGCCTTCTCGCAGAGCTTGCGGATGCCGTTGACCACGGCCTCGGACGGATCGTGGGGGGTGGAGGGCACCTTCTCGACGACGGCGGTGCGCTGGTCGTCGTCCGAGAAATACAGGTCGGTGAAGGTGCCGCCGACGTCTACTCCGATGCGCTTCATGATGGGTCCTTTCGAGAGGGAGGCTCGGGACTGCGTTGAGTCAGGAGGTAGGGAGCCTGAGGGACGGGAGGTGCCGCCCCGGGACGGGAACCGGCCCGAAGTCCGGACCGCACCGCGCCCGCAACCCGTGTGATCTGTCTCACGGAAGTTGCTTGGGTAGCAATCTATTCCTGCTGAAAGCAACGTGCAATGCCTGGATCTAGATTTCTCGACGTGACGACCGGCCGCAAGGCCTCGCGGGTTAACGTTGTGTTTCCAATCGCAGGGTCTCGAAGCGGCGGGCTAGAAAAGGCACTCCTTTGCCCCTAGCGCTTGCCCAGGCTGTCGGCTACAGTGCAAATCACAGCAACACCGTTGCTCGCACAGCAACCCATAGACCGTGAAAGTGGAGAACACCATGACCATCACGTCAAACGACATCGAAGCCCGTCTGGCCGCAGTGCGGGAGGAGGCGTTCGAGGCCGGTACGAGCATCTACAACGACCGTGGCTTCAAGCGCCGGATCGGCTACGGCAACCGGCCCGCCGTCATCCACATCGACCTGGCGAACGCCTGGACCCGCCCGGGGCACCCGTTCAGCTGCCCGGGCATGGAGGAGATCATCCCGAATGTCCAGCGGATCAACGAGGCCGCGCGGGCCAAGGGCGTGCCGGTCTTCTACACCACGAACGTGTACCGCAACCGCGACGCGAGCTCCGGGACGAACGACATGGGGCTGTGGTACTCCAAGATCCCCACGGAGACCCTTCCGGCGGACTCCTACTGGGCGCAGATCGACGACCGGATCGCGCCGGCGGAGGGCGAGGTCGTGATCGAGAAGAACCGTGCCTCGGCGTTCCCTGGGACGAACCTCGAGCTCTTCCTGACCTCCAACCGCATCGACACCCTGATCGTGACCGGCGCGACGGCCGCCGGGTGCGTGCGCCACACCGTCGAGGACGCGATCGCGAAGGGCTTCCGTCCGATCATCCCCCGCGAGACCATCGGTGACCGCGTCCCGGGCGTCGTGCAATGGAACCTCTACGACATCGACAACAAGTTCGGTGACGTGGAGTCCACGGACTCGGTGGTGGAGTACCTGAACAAGCTCCCGCAGTTCGAGGAGACGGTCCCGAAGACCCTCTCGGACCCCCAGCCCGAGGTGGCGGCCCCGGCGGACCCGGCCTGATCCGCACCGGCCGGCCGAGGCCTCGTGGTTCGACCCGGTCCCTCCGGCTCCACGACAGTCCGGCACCCCATGAGCGGGTGCCGGACTGTCGTGCATGTGCGTCGGTCCAGTCATCCGGGGCGCCCCCAGGAGGGGCGCTTATCCCGGGCGGGCGGCGAGGGCCTTGCGATAGGTGGCGTATCCACTGAAGTCCGCCTGTCCGGGTGGGCCCCAGACGACGAGGACGCGCAGCGGGGACGGGCCCGGGTTGCGCAGGTCGTGTTCGGATCCGGGTGGGCACAGGAGCGCGTCACCGGCGGCCAGGGTGTGCTCCTCGTCGTCCAGCCGCATCAGCGCGGTCCCCGCCAGAACGAGGTAGAACTCCTCCAGGGCCGGGTCGTCGTGCGCGTGCAGGCCCTCGCTGGCGCCCGGTTCGAGCGTCCAGGTCTGGACCGCCACGGGCAGGTTCATGCGGTCGGCGTAATGGAACTGCACGCTCGTGCGGCCCTGCCCGCCGTGGAGGGCGTGATCGAAGGCGGCGTGCCCGGCGCGCTCGACGGGTGGTGGCGTCGCGGTGCTCACGAGGCCGCCTCGGCGGACGCGCCCAGCCGGGTGGAGATGCGGCGCGCGGCATGGCGGCACGCGCTCACCAGGCGGGGCACGTCGGTGTCCGCGATCCGGTAGGCCGGCGCTGCCAGGAGCACGGCGCCGACGACGGCGCCGCGGTGGTCGTGGACGGGAGCGGAGAGGCCCACCTCGTCGGGCGCCGTCAGGCGCACGTTGGTGGCGTGACCGTTCCGTCGCACGGCACCGAGCCGCTCCAGGTAGGCGTCCACGTCCGTGGTGCCGTCGAGCACGATCTGCCCGGTGGAGACCAGCTCCCGCACGGTCTGCGGGTCCTGGGCGGCGAGCAGCACCTGCACGCTGGCACTGAGGCCCGTGGTGTAGCGGCTGCCCAGGGCGGAGGTGTGCTTGACCTGCTGCGGGCTGACGATCTGCTCCACGGTGACCGCCGCATGGCCATCCCAGATGGCCAGCGCGGCGGTCTCCCGCGTCTGTTCGGACAGGGTCCGCAAGTCCTCCATGGCCACCCGACGGACGTCCAGGTTGGCCAGCAGCGGGCCGGCCACCGCGATCAGGCCCAGCCCGAGGCGGTACTTGCGGGAGACCTCGTCGCGCTCGACGACGTGTTCCTGCTCCAGCGTGGCGAGGATCCTCGAGACGCTGGACTTGTGGAGGCCGACCTTGGCGGCGATGTCGGTGACGCCCTGCATGGGCTCCTCGACGGTGAAGCACCGGATGACCTCCAGCACGTTGACGATGACGGACGCGCCGCGGGTGCCGTTCTCGGTGCCGGACTCGGACGTGGGGGACATGGTGAGTGCTCCTCGGACGGCGAGGTGAGTACCTGGCCGGTGGGTGGTCGTCGTCCCTGCAGTATGGCAAGGACGGCGTGTGGATACGGAAAGGGGTGGGTTCCCCGGCCCTGAAGGCCGGGAAACCCACCCCGCCGGTCACGGCGCCGGGAATCAGGCGTCGATGATGTTGTGCTCGGGGCCGAAGCCGAACTTGGTGATGTTCTCGGCACCGTCCTCGCCCACGACCAGGATGTCGTGCTCGCGGTAGCCGCCGGCGCCGGGCTGTCCGTCCATCACGGTGATCATCGGCTCCATGGAGACCACCATGCCCGGCTCGAGGACGGTGTCGATGTCCTCGCGCAGCTCCAGGCCGGCCTCGCGGCCGTAGTAGTGGGACAGGACGCCGAAGGAGTGGCCGTAGCCGAAGGTGCGGTTCGGCAGCAGGCCGTAGCCGATGTAGATCTCGTTGAGCTCGGCGGCGATGTCCTTGCAGACGGCGCCGGGCTTGATCAGTTCCAGGCCGCGCCGGTGCACCTCGACGTTGATGTTCCACAGGCGCAGGCTCTCCTCGTCCGGCTGGCCCAGGAACATGGTGCGCTCCAGTGCGGTGTAGTACCCGGAGGTCATCGGGAAACAGTTCAGGGACAGGATGTCCCCGCGCTGCAGCTTGCGGGTGGTGGCCCAGTTGTGGGCGCCGTCGGTGTTGATGCCGGACTGGAACCAGACCCAGGTGTCACGGACCTCGCGGTGCGGGAAGGTCTTGGCGATCTCGTGGGTCATGGCCTCGACGCCGACCAGTGCGACCTCGTACTCGGTGATGCCCTCGCGGATGGCGGCCTTGATGGCCTCGCCGCCGAGGTCGCCGATCCGGGCGCCGTGCTTGATGACCTCGATCTCCTCGTCGGACTTGATCATGCGCTGGCGCATGGCGTCCTGGGAGACATCGGCTAGCTCGGCGCCGGGGAAGGCATCCTGGATGCGCTGGCGGGTCATCACCGGCAGGGCGTCGTCCTCGACGCCGATCCGCTTCGCCTGCACACCGGCGCGCTTCAGGGCCTCCTGCAGGCCGTAGTAGAAGTTGTCCCGCTTCCAGTCGGTGTAGACGATGTTGTCCCCGTAGCTGGTGCGCCACGGCATGCCGGCGTCGATGTTGGCGGTGACGGTGACGGACTGCTCCGGGGTGACCACGAGGGCGTAGTTGCGGCCGAAGGTGGTGTAGAGGAAGTCCGAGTAGTACTTGATGCCGTGGTAGCTGGTGAGGATCACGGCATCCAGGCCCTGGGCGGCCATGATCTGGCGCAGGCCGGACAGGCGGCGCTCGAACTCGGCATCGGAGAAGGTCAGCGGCTGCTTCTCGCCGTTGTGCAGGGTCTTCAGGCGCTCCAGCTCGGAGACGGAGGTGGCGGGGATGGTGGTCATGGGTTCCTCCTGGGAATTCTCAAGGTTCTGCGTGCCGCGGTGCGGCGGTGGGGGTCCCGTGCGGCGGCCATCCCGGCGGTCGCGTTGCATTCGCTGCAACTGGGTTGCATTTAGTGTGTGACGGGGTTCACGGTTCGTCAAGGGGTGGACACGAATTCCTTCGCACCGGTGTCCCCGGGCGTCGTCGAGCCGGCCGGGGCGGCGCCCCGGGCGGCCTCGCGCACGGCGTCGTCGGCGAGGTGGGATAGGCCCAGCTCGGCGGTCACGTCGGCCGCCAGGTCGGCTGCCACCTGCTCGTACAGCAGGCGCCCCTTGCCGGCGTCGGACCCGTCCGGCGCCGAGAGGCAGCCGGTGTGCGGGGTGCGCTCCGGGACCACCGGCAGGCGGTCGAAGCGCGGCAGGGTGGCGGCCGGGTGGCTGACCGCCCGTCCGAGGTCCACCAGCTCCGGGTGCAGGTGCAGCATCAGCGACGTCTCCAGGACGCCCCCGTGCTCGATGTCCCACCCGGGGAAGCCCTCTGGGTAGACCGTGGCCAGGGTGCGGTCCGAGACGAAGTCCCAGTAGGACAACAGCACCACGCTCTGCTCCGCCCCCGGCCCCAGGCCGAGATCGCGCAGGGCCAGGTCCACGCCCTCGTAGAGGAACTGGTAGTTCTCGTAGTGCCCGTTGAGAACCACGATGTTCCGGATCCCCTGGCCCAGGAAGCCGTGCACGAGGTCCCGGGTCAGCGCGATCAGGGTGGCCGCGTCCAGGCTGATGGTCCCCGGCAGGTGGTTGCCGCCGCCGGACTTCTGCTGGGACTTGTACCCGTAGCTGAACGGCTCGGCCACGCGGGCCCCGGTGCGCCGGGCCACCGCCTCGGCGATCGCGGTGGACAGCATGGCATCCGTCCCCAGGGGCAGGTGCGGCCCGTGCTGCTCGAAGGCCCCCGTGGGGATGATCACGGTCGCCTGTCCGGACGCGGTCCAGTCCCTGTAGGCGTGGGCGTCCAGCCGGGACAACCGCACCTCCTCGCCGGGGTCTCGAGCGGTGCCGCCGGTGTCCGCGCTGGCTGTGGGGCTGCGATGCAGGGGATCGGTCATGAGCGGGTGTCCTTCCATGAGGGGTGCCGGGAGAGGTCCTGGGGCTCCACGTACGTGCCGGGCCCCACGCCTAGCCGGGGGTCGGGCCGGGGGATGCCGTCCTCGTCGCAGAGGTCGTCCTCCGGGCGGTGGTTGGGGTCGTTGATCTCCTGCTCCAGCTGCCGGGTCTGCCGGTCGCGGGAGCGCAGCCGGCGGATCAGGTTGATGATCATCAGGACGATGACGAAGGAGAACGGGAAGCCGCCGATGATGGTTCCGGTCTGGACCGTGTCCACGGCGTTGACCCCGCCGATGGACAGCAGCACCAGGGCGACCGTGGCGATGCTGGCCACCAGGACCACCCGGAACCAGGGACCGGACTTCTTCGGCGCCGAGACGAACTCGGCCAGCGCGTAGGTCCCGGAGTCGAGGCTGGTGACGTAGTAGGTCGCCACGAGGACGGTGGCCACGATGACCATCAGGGTGCCGATCCACGGGATCATCTCCAGCATGGAGAACAGGGCGGTGGAGGTGTCCACGGCGACATCGGCGGAGATGCTCCCGGTCTCGTTGTCGTAGTGGATGCCGGCCGAGCCGATCACGGCGACCCACACCATGACGATCAACGAGGGGATGATCGTCACGCCGAGCACGAACTCGCGGATGGTGCGGCCACGCGAGATGCGGGCGATGAAGCCGGCCACGAAGGGTGAGAAGGCGATCACCCAGCACCAGATGAACACCGTCCACCAGCCGCTCCAGCTGTCCTGCCAGTCGGCCAGTGGCGCCCCGGAGGTCTCCGCCTCGGCCCAGAAGCTCATCGGGATGAAGTGGTAGAAGAACGACCCGAAGGTCTGGGACATGTTGGACAGGATGTAGACGGTGGGGCCGAAGACGAAGACGCCCACCACCAGCACGATGCTCAGGATCGAGTTGGTCTCACTGATCCGCTTCATCCCCTTGTTCACGCCCAGGAAGGCGGACACGGCGGTCAGCACGCCGAGGGTCACGATGATGACGGCCCAGACGACCGGACCGGACTCGAACGGCAGGACGTTCGTGGCGCCGGAGGCGAACTGCATCGCGGCGAAGCCGAACGAGGTGGCCAGGCCCAGGACGGTGGCGATGATGGCCAGCAGCTCCACCACCACGCCGGCGGGACGCTGGATGCGCTGGGGCAGGATGTCCACGGTGGCCTCGCGGAAGGTCAGGGTCTTGCCCAGGTTGTGGTGTGAGTAGGCCAGGCAGGCCGCCACCACGCAGTACATGGCCCAGGCGGTCAGGCCCCAGTGGAAGTACGTCCACACGAGCCCGCCCTCGCCCGCGTTCGCCCCGGTGGGGACGACCGGGGTCTCCTCGCGCAGCATGATCGGCTCGGCCAGCGACCAGAAGATCAGGCCGATGCCCTGACCGCAGGCGAAGAGCATGGAGTACCAGGCGAACTTGCTGTGCTCGGGCTTGGCCTTGGGTCCGCCGAGGCGGACGCGACCGAACCGGCTGATGGACAGCCAGGCGCAGACCGCGACGGCGAGCAACGAGTAGGCGACGAACCACCAGGTGAATCCACCGGTGACGAAGGTGCGCAGGCGGCCGATGAGGGCCGCGGCGCCGTCCGGGTTCACGGTCACGGCGATGACGGCGGCGATGATCAGGACCGGGGGCAGGATCATGATGATCGCCCGGTCCAGCGGGGGGATGAGCCGGCCGCGGAAGCGCGGCAGGTCGACGGTGCGGGGCTTGGTGGATGCCGTGCTCCGGCCGGCGCCGGGGGACTCCGCCGTCGCGTCCGGTGCCGGTTCGTCCGGTTGGGCGACCGTACCCAGGGTGCTGTGCTGATCGTTCGACATGGCGACCTCTTGATCTGCCCGGATCGCTGCCGGGGCTGGGGATTGAGGTGGGGAACGCCCGCGGGGAATCCGGGCGCCCGAGTTGCAGTGAAGGCAACTAGGTTGCACCGATGGTTGCAGTGACCGCAGTCACAGTCAAGGCCCCACGCACCCGTGGGGGGTGCGGGGGACGACGACGGCCGCCCGGGGTGGCGGGCGGCCGTCGGTCTGCGAGGTCGCTGGGCGCGAGGGCGCCGGGGCGGCGCCGCGGGAGAACGAGCAGGTCGCTGCCGGGCACCCGCCTACAGGGCGTAGAGGGCGGCGCGGACCATCTCCTCGAAGTGGTGCACGTGGTCCGCGGCCAGTTCCGCGGCGCGCTCGGCGTCCCCGTCGAGGATGGCCTGTAACAGCTGCCGGTGCTCCACGATGTGCTCCGCCACGGCCGGGAGGCGGTCCAGGACCATGCACCAGATGCGGGTGGCGAGGTTGTCCAGGCGGATCAGTGGCTCCTGCAGGTGGTGGTTGCCGGCTGCGCGGTAGATGATCCGGTGCACCTCGAGGTCGTACTCCATCAGCTCGCGCCGGGACCGGTCCGCGTCCAGGGTCCCCAGGCTCTCGGCCACGGCACGCAGCTCGGCGCGCAACGCCTCATTGGTGTTGAGGGCGGCCTTGCGGGCTGCCAGCGGTTCCAGCAGGTGCCGCACCTCCGAGATGGCGGCCAGGTCGGTGATGTCCACGGTGGTGGCGAAGGTGCCGCGGCGGGGGAAGGAGGCCACCAGGTGGTCCGTCTCCAAACGCTTGAGCGCCTCGCGGACGGGCGTGCGGCCGAAGCCGAGCTCCTCGGCGAGGCGGCCCTCGTTGATCGGCTCACCGGGCGCGATGTCCAGCATGATCAGCCGGTCACGGATGGTGCGGTAAGCCTGTTCCGCCAGGGACAGGGCGGTGGGCGCGGTGTCGACCGGGGTGCTCATGGGGCTCCAATCCGTCACATGTGCAGGGGGGTATTGACCTCGTGTGGTGTCCATCATAGTCTTCATCGCAGATTGATATATCAGTCGCCGACAACAGATCGACGAAACGAGGAGACACCATGGCGCAGGCCGCACTGGGCACCACCCAGGTTCCCACTGAGCTCATTCAGTCGCTGGCGGAGCTCGATCCCGAGATCACCGCCCACATCGACGCCGAACTGGCCCGCCAGCGCGACGGCCTGGAGATGATCGCCTCCGAGAACCACACGGCGGCGGCCGTGATGGAGGCCCAGGGGTCCGTCCTGACGAACAAGTACGCCGAGGGCTACCCGGGCAAGCGCTACTACGGCGGCTGCGAGCACGTGGACGCGATCGAGACCCTGGCGATCGAGCGGGTCAAGGAGCTGTTCGGCGCCCAGTTCGCCAACGTCCAGCCCCACTCGGGCGCCCAGGCCAACGCCTCCGTGATGCACGCGCTGATCCGCCCCGGGGACAAGGTGCTCGGGCTGAACCTGGCCCACGGTGGACACCTGACCCACGGCATGAAGCTCAACTTCTCCGGCCGGCTCTACGACATCGTCCCCTACGGCGTGGACGAGCAGAGCTACGAAGTGGACATGGACGAGGTCGCCGCGCTCGCCCGCGAGCACTCCCCGAAGCTGATCGTGGCTGGCTGGTCGGCCTACCCCCGCCAGCTGGACTTCGCCCGGTTCCGTCAGATCGCGGACGAGGTCGGCGCCTACCTGATGGTGGACATGGCCCACTTCGCCGGACTGGTGGCCACCGGGCTGCACCCCTCGCCGGTGCCACACGCCCACGTGGTGACCTCCACGACGCACAAGACCCTGGCCGGCCCGCGCGGCGGGATCATCCTGACCAACGACGCCGAGATCGCCAAGAAGGTCAACTCCGCCGTCTTCCCCGGTCAGCAGGGCGGGCCCCTCGAGCACGTCATCGCCGGCAAGGCGGTGGCCTTCAAGATCGCCGCCGGCGAGGCGTTCCGCGAGCGCCAGGAGCGCACCCTGGCCGGCGCCCGGATCCTGGCCGAACGCCTGACCCGCCCCGACGTCACCGAGCACGGCATCACCGTGCTCACCGGAGGTACCGACGTCCACCTGGTCCTGGTGGACCTGCGCAACTCCTCCCTGGACGGACGCCAGGGCGAGGACCTGCTGGCCGAGGTGGACATCACCATCAACCGCAACGCCGTCCCGTTCGACCCCCGCCCGCCGATGGTGACCTCCGGCCTGCGGATCGGCACCCCGGCACTGGCCACCCGCGGCTTCGGCGAGGACGCCTTCGCCGAGGTGGCAGACATCATCGCCGAGACGCTGATCGCCGGCGCCACGGCCGCCGACGGCCGGCCGGACGAGGCCGTCCTGTCCGGACTGCGCGACCGGGCCCAGGCCCTGGCCGCCGCCCACCCCCTCTACCCCAACCTCGACCCGATGGGAGCCTGATCATGGCAGACCTGCTTCCCGAGCACCCGGATTTCCTCTGGCGGAACCCGGAACCGAAGAAGAGCTACGACGTCGTCATCGTCGGCGGTGGCGGCCACGGCCTGGCCACCGCGTACTACCTGGCCTCGAAGCACGGCATCACCAACGTCGCCATCCTGGAGCGCGGGTGGCTGGCCGGCGGCAACATGGCCCGCAACACGACGATCATCCGCTCCAACTACCTGTGGGACGAGTCCGCGGCGATCTACGAGCACTCCCTCAAGCTGTGGGAGGGGCTGCCGGAGGAACTGGACTACGACTTCTTGTTCTCCCAGCGCGGCGTGATGAACCTGGCGCACACCCTGCAGGACGTGCGCGAGTCCAAGCGGCGCGTCAACGCGAACGTGCTCAACGGCGTGGACGCGGAGTGGCTGGACCCGCAGCAGGTGAAGGAGGTCTGCCCGATCATCAACATCGAGGACGACATCCGCTACCCGGTCATGGGCGCCACCTACCAGCCGCGGGCCGGCATCGCCAAGCACGACCACGTGGCCTGGGCCTTCGCCCGCAAGTGTGACGAGATGGGCGTGGACATCATCCAGAACTGCGAGGTGACCGGCTTCATCAAGGATGGCGACCGCGTCACCGGCGTGGAGACCTCCCGCGGGCGGATCAACGCCGGCAAGGTCGGACTCGCCGTGGCCGGGCACTCCTCGGTGCTGGCCGAGCTGGCCGGGTTCAAGCTCCCGATCCAGTCCCACCCGCTGCAGGCGCTGGTCTCCGAACTGTTCGAGCCGGTCCACCCGACCGTGGTGATGTCCAACCACGTCCACGTGTACGTCTCCCAGGCGCACAAGGGCGAACTGGTCATGGGCGCGGGCATCGACTCCTACAACGGCTACGGCCAGCGCGGTGCCTTCCACGTGGTGGAGGAGCAGCTGGCCGCCGCGGTGGAGCTGTTCCCGATCTTCGCCCGAGCCCACCTGCTCCGGACCTGGGGCGGCATCGTGGACACCACCTTCGACGCCTCGCCCATCATCTCGGCGACCCCGATCGACGACCTCTACGTCAACTGTGGCTGGGGCACCGGCGGCTTCAAGGGCACGCCCGCCTCCGGTTACACCTTCGCCCACACCATCGCCACCGGTGAGGCGCACCCGCTGAACGCCCCGTTCGCGCTGGAGCGCTTCGAGACCGGCCACCTCATCGACGAGCACGGCGCCGCTGCCGTGGCGCACTAGAAAGCCGAGGAGACCGCTGATGCTGTCCATTCCCTGCCCCGAGTGCGGGCCGCGCGACGAGATCGAATTCCACTACGGCGGGCAGGCGCACATCGCCTACCCGGAGGACCCCCACACCCTGGACGACCGGGGCTGGGCGGAGTACCTCTTCTACCGCGAGAACCCCAAGGGCCTGTTCGCCGAGCGCTGGCAGCACGCCGCCGGCTGCCGGAAGTGGTTCAACGCCCTGCGCAACACCTGGACCTACGAGTTCGCCGCCACCTACCGGGTCGGCGAACCGCGTCCTGACATCCCCTCCGACGAGCTGCCGTCCGCAGCCACCAGCCCTTCGAGCCCCAAGGGAGGCACCCTGTGAACACCGCACGACTCGATGCCGGGCGGGCGGCCGGCCACTCCATCGACCGGTCCCGCGAGATCACCTTCTCCGTCGACGGTCAGGAGTACACCGGCTTCCACGGTGACACGATCGCCAGCGCCCTCGTGGCCGCGGGCCGCCTGGACTGCGGGCCGTCCATGTACCTGGGCCGCCCGCGCGGCATCCTGGCCGCCGGGGTCGAGGAGCCCAACGCGCTGGTGACCGTCTCCGCGCGGTTCCCCGGCCACGTGGACGAGTCCATGCTGCCGGCCACCACGGTGGAGCTCACCGAGGGCCTGCAGGCGACGTACCTCTCCGGACTGGGCACCCTGGACCCGGCCCGGGACGAGGCGCTCTACGACCACAAGTACGTGCATACGGACGTCCTCGTCATCGGTGCCGGCCCGGCGGGCCTGGCCGCGGCTCGCGAGGCCGCCCGGACCGGTGCACGGACCATGCTGCTGGACGACCAGCCCGCCGCGGGCGGCTCCCTGCTCTCCGGCCGGGACGAGACCGTCGACGGCGTCGACGCCCTCGAGTGGGCGCAGGGCGCCCTGGCCGAGGCGCAGGCGGGCGAGGACTTCACCTACCTGCCGCGCACCACCGCCTTCGGCAGCTACGACGCGAACTTCATTGTCGCCGTCCAGCACCGCACCGACCACCTGCCGGCGCGGGAGCGCCCCGGGGTGTCCCGGCAGCGGATCTGGCACATCCGGGCCCTGCAGGTGGTCCTGGCCACCGGCGCCCACGAGCGGCCGCTGGTCTTCGCCAACAACGACCGCCCCGGCATCATGCTCGCCGGCGCCGTGCGCACGTACCTGAACCGGTACGCGGCCGCCGCCGGCACCAACGTCACCGTGGCCACCACCAATGACAGCTCCTACGCGCTGGTGCAGGACCTCCACGCGGCGGGCGTCGGCATCGCCGCCGTCGTAGACTCCCGCCCGGAGGCCTCAGCCACCGCCCTGCAGGTCCTCGAGGACACCGGTGTGCGCGGCATCTTCGGCGCCGCCGTGGTGGACACCGAGGGCGACGGACCGGCCGGGCGCGTCAACGCCGTCACCGTGGCCGCCGTGGACGAGTCCGGGGCGATCACCGGGGACACCGAGCGCCTCGAGACGGACTTGCTCGCCGTGTCCGGGGGGTACACGCCGGTCGTACACCTGCACAGCCAGCGTCAGGGCCGGTTGCGCTGGGACGCGGACATCGCGGCCTTCGTGCCCGCCGCCCCCGTCCAGGACCAGCAGACGGCCGGCTCGGTCAACGGCACCTACACCCTGGCCGGGGTCCTGGCCGAGGGCGCACAGGCCGGTGGCACCGCCGCCGAGCGCACCGGCTTCCGGGCCCAGGTGCGGGTGCCCGAGACTCCGTCCGCCGAGACCGGGCCGGTGCGTCCGCTGTGGCTGGTCCCCGCCCTCGACGGCGAACCCGGGCAGTGGCGCCACCACTTCGTGGACCTGCAGCGTGACCAGACCGTCGCCGACGTGCTGCGGGCCACCGGCGCCGGGATGCGCTCGGTCGAGCACGTCAAGCGCTACACCTCGATCTCCACGGCCAACGACCAGGGCAAGACCAGCGGGGTGAACGCCATCGGCGTGATCGCCGCGGCCCTGAACGAGCCGGACCTCGGTGCCGTGGGGACCACCACCTTCCGCGCCCCGTACGCGCCGGTGGCGTTCGCCGCCGTCGCCGGGCGCCGCCGCGGTGAGCTGTTCGACCCGGCGCGCCTGACCTCGATCCACCCGTGGCACGTGGCCCACGGGGCCGAGTTCGAGGACGTGGGCCAGTGGAAGCGGCCCTGGTACTACCCGCAGCCGGGTGAGGACATGGACGCCGCCGTGCTGCGCGAGTGCAAGGCCGCGCGAGAGTCCGTGGGCTTCATGGACGGTTCCACGCTGGGCAAGATCGAGATCCGCGGCGCGGACGCCGGTGAGTTCCTCAACCGGATCTACACCAACGGCTTCAAGAAGCTGAAGGTCGGCATGGGCCGGTACGGGCTGATGTGCACCCCGGACGGCATGCTGTTCGACGACGGCGTGACGATGCGCCTGGCCGAGGACCGCTACTTCATGACCACCACCACCGGCGGGGCCGCCAAGGTCCTCGACTGGCTCGAGGAGTGGCACCAGACGGAGTGGCCGGACCTCGACGTCGTGTTCACCTCGGTGACCGAACAGTGGTCCACGATCGCCGTGGTCGGCCCGAAGTCGCGGGACGTCGTCGCCAAGCTGGCCCCCGAACTGGACGTCTCCAACGAGGCGTTCCCGTTCATGGCCTTCCGCGAGACCACCCTGGCCAACGGGACCCCGGCGCGGATCTGCCGGATCTCGTTCTCCGGCGAGCTGGCCTTCGAGGTCAATGTCGAGGCGTTCTACGGACTCTCCACCTGGGAGGCCGTGGCCGAGGCTGGCGCCGAGTTCGGCATCACGCCGTACGGCACCGAGACCATGCACGTGCTGCGTGCCGAGAAGGGCCTGATCATCATCGGGCAGGACACGGACGGCACCGTGACCCCGCAGGACGCCGGCATGGAGTGGGCGGTCTCGAAGCTGAAGGACTTCGTGGGCAAGCGCTCCTACTCCCGGGCGCACACCGCCCGCGAGGACCGCCGCCACCTGGTGGGCGTACTGCCGGTGGACCGCACCACGCGGCTCGAGGAGGGGGCGCAGCTGGTGGCTGCCGGCACCCCGATCACGCCGCAGGACGGCCCGGTGCCGATGATCGGCCACGTGACCTCGTCCTACAACTCGGCGGCCCTGGGCCGGCCCTTCGGGCTCGCGCTCGTGGACAACGGACGCAACCGCTTCGGCGAGATCGTCAAGTCCCCCCTGGGGGACGGCACCGTGGACGTCGAGATCACTTCCCCCATCCTGTTTGACCCCGAAGGGAGCCGTCGTGATGGCTGAGAACACGCTGACCGCTGAGAAGGTTGCACAGACCGTGCCGTCCGGAGCGCAGGGACTGCCCGCGGGGCGGGTCAGCCCGGCGGCCCACCTGGCCGGGGCCATGGCCGAGCTGGGGGAGCGCTCCCAGGGCACGGTGGCCCTGCGTGAGGTGCAGTTCGCGGTGCAGACCGGGCTGCGTGCCCGGCCGGGCACGGAGTCCGCCGCCGCCCTCGAGGGCGTGCTGGGCCTGTCCCTGCCGGCCGGGCACGGCCAGGTCACCGGGGACCCGGAGGGCCAGCACGTGGTGTGGCTGTCCCCGGACGAGTTCCTCGCCGTGGACGTCTCCCGCCAGCAGGCCCCCGGTGACACCGAGGCCCTGGAGCGGGCACTGGACGGGCTGCCCGGCCAGGCCGTGGACCTCTCGGCGAACCGGACCATCCTGGAACTCACCGGCACCCGGGCCCGTCAGGTCCTGGAGAAGGGGTTCCACCTGGACCTGCACCCCCGGGCCTTCACGGTCGGCACCGCGGTGGCGTCCGTGCTCGGCCCGGTGCCGGTGATCCTGCACCGCTACGCCGAGAACGGATTCCGCGTCTTCCCGCGTGCCTCCTTCGCCGACTACCTCGTACGCTGGTTGCTGGACGCCGCCGAGGAATTCTGCCATGAGGAGATCCCGTGACCCTGAGTGTGCTTGACCTGTTCTCCATCGGGCTGGGGCCGTCCTCGTCCCATACCGTGGGGCCGATGCGAGCCGCCCGGATGTTCGTCCGGGCGCTCGCGGAGGAAGGCACCCTGGACTCGGTGTCCCGGGTCAAGGGCGAACTGTACGGTTCGCTCGCGGCCACGGGCATCGGGCACGGTTCGGACGCGGCCGTGGTGCTCGGCCTGGCCGGCCGGGACCCCGAGTCCATCGGGGCGGACGAGGCACCGCGGATCGTCCAGGACGCCATCGCCTCGCGGCGCCTGGCCCTGGACGGGACGCACGAGGTCGACTTCGACAAGGACGCGGACGTTGTGCTGCACCGCAACGACGCGCTGCCCGGCCACCCCAACGGGATGCGGGTCAGCGCGTACGGCGCGGACGGCACCGTCCTGGCCGAGCAGGAGTACTACTCGGTGGGCGGCGGCTTCGTGGTCACGGCCGAGGACCTGGCCCACCCCGCGGCCGAGGCCCCCGAGGTCCCCGAGCCGTACCCCTTCGCGAACGCGGCGGAGCTGCTCCAGCGGTGCCGGGAGTCCGGTCAGTCCATCGCCGAGGTGATGCTCGCCAACGAGCTGACCCGGCACAGCGAGGAGGAGGTCCGCTCCACCCTGCTGCACGTCTGGTCCGTCATGCAGGAGTGCGTGGAGAACGGCTGCAGCCGCACGGAGGAGACCCTCCCGGGCGGCCTGCAGGCCCGGCGGAGGGCCCCCGGGCTGCGCCGCCGGCTCGAGGAACAGGAGGCCAAGGGGGATGACAAGGACACCCTCTGGGCCATGGAGTGGGTGAACCTCTTCGCCCTGGCGGTGAACGAGGAGAACGCCTCCGGCGGCCGGGTGGTGACGGCACCGACCAACGGTGCCGCCGGCATCATCCCCGCCGTGCTGCACTACTTCGACCGGTTCCGCGACTGCGACGACGACGCCGTCGTGGACTTCCTGCTCACTGCCGGGGCGATCGGGACGCTGTTCAAGCGCAACGCCTCGATCTCCGGAGCGGAGGTCGGCTGCCAGGGCGAGGTCGGTTCGGCCTGTTCGATGGCGGCCGCCGGGCTGTGTGCCGTGCTGGGCGGGACGCCGGAACAGGTGGAGAACGCCGCGGAGATCGGCCTGGAGCACAACCTGGGGCTGACCTGCGACCCGATCGCCGGCCTGGTCCAGATCCCGTGCATCGAGCGCAACGCGATCGCCTCGGTCAAGGCCATCAACGCCGCCCGTCTGGCGCTGGCCGGCGACGGGACGCACCGGGTGACCCTGGACGAGGCCATCACCACCATGCGGGACACCGGCCGGGACATGATGTCCAAGTACAAGGAGACCTCGCGCGGCGGGCTGGCCGTCAACGTGGCCGTCAACATCCCCGAGTGCTGAGGCCGGCCTCCTGGGCGGTGCCGGCGCGGTACAGCGCCGCATAGGGTGGGGTGACCCAGGTCACCTCACCCCGCGCCGCCCAGGAGGAGCCCGTGTACGAGAACTACGCCGTCCTGTGGCGGCGCATCGCGGCCGCCTGTCCCGGTGACGCCGCCGTCAGTGACGGGGTGCAGACCCTGGGCTACGGGGAGTTTGACCGCCGGGCCGCGGCCGTGGCGGTCTCGCTGCGGGCCCGCGGCGTGGGTGCCGGTGACCGCGTGGCCTTCTGCCTGCACAACACCGTCGAGTTTCTCGTGGGCTTCTTCGCGTGCCTGAAGCTGGAGGCGATCCCGGTCTCGGTCAACTACCGCTACCGGGCCCGTGAGGTCGAGGAGCTGCTGGCGGTCGCGACGCCGGCGGTCCTGGTCTTCTCCGCGGCCTCCCGGGCGTCGGCGCTCGAGGCGGTGGCCACGCTCGGCTCCGCGGGCCCGCGGCTGCTGGTGGAGGTGGCCGAGCCGCCCGGCGGGACGGCCGTGCCGGGGGACCACTCGGCACGCTGCCCGGACGCCGTCGTGCCCTTCGAGGCCTTGCTCGACGTCGAGACTGCCGACCGCGCCGAGCTGCCGGACCCGGGCCCCGGGGCGCAGCTGTACGTCTTCACCGGCGGCACCACGGGCACGCCCCGGGCCGTCGTCTGGGAGATCGGGAGCCTGCTGCAGATCCAGCAGACCTCGATCTACCCGCCCGTGGGGCTGCTGGTCCCCACCGGCCTGGAGGAGGCCGTCGCGCTGGCCACGGCGCCGGACCGGCCGCGGGTGGTGACGATGCCGCTGGCTCCCTTCATCCACGCCACCGCGCTGTTCAGCGCCATGAACGCCCTCGCGCTCGGTGGGACCGTGGTCATCCACCCGCAACCGGGCCTGGACGCCGGGGCCGTGGCGGAGCGGATCGTGCGGGAGCGGGTCACGCGGCTGATCGTGGCCGGTGACGCCGTCGCCGTGCCGATCCTGGACGCCCTCGAACCGCAAGTGGAGTCTGGGGCCGGGCCCGGTGGCCTGGCCCTGGGCTCGGTGATCAGCTCGGGGATGCGCTTCAGCGAGGAGACCAAGCGCCGTCTGCACCGCCTGGGCGAGGTCGCGATCGTGGACATCCTCGCCTCCACGGAAGGCGGCCCCTACGCCATGGCCGTCTCCCGTGGCGAGGGCGACCTCCCGGCGCGGTTCCGGCTGGCCGAGGAGGCCGTCGTGCTCGACGAGGGACACCGGCAGGTCCAGGACGAGCCGGGGGCCACCGGGGTTCTGGCCTTCCGCGGACCCCTGCCCCGG
>DATBUG010000033.1:0-1675 GCA_036516315.1 Citricoccus sp. | reverse complement strand
GGCCGCGGCGAGCACGTCATGGGTGCGCTTGCTCAACAGGCTGGTGATGTCCACCGGGCGACCCACGCGTCCTGCCCGCTGTCCCTGCAGGAAACGGGAGAAGAACTCATCGAAGGAGTCGCCGTGGGAACCGGCGGGACCGAAGAATGCGGGCAACGTGACCTCCTCAAGGCATGTGCAACAGAAGCTGAGTGCATCCGACTCAAGTAACGCTGGGTCTCGGCAGAATGTTCCCGAATCCGGGCGCGGAGGTCAAGAAACTTGAGCCGAGGTGACTCAGCTTCGGTGTTGAGGGCGCAGCGGAACCGGGCCGTTGGGCCCGGTCGTCAGGCCCGTCCGTCAGGCGCCGTCGCCAGGCCCGTCCGTCAGGCGCCGTCGTCAGGCGCGGTGCGCGAGGGGGCGCGGCGTGAAGCGCAGGGAGAACGGGCTCAGCGTGCCCGGCAGCTGCTTCGTGTCCAGCGGACGCTGCGGCGTGTAGTCGTGGCGGCGCACCAACTCGGCCAGCACCGTGGAGGCGGTCAGCAGCACCACGTTGCGGCCCGGGCACATTCCGGGGCCTCCGCTGAACGGCACCAGCGGCCAGTCGGCGTCGTCGCGGTCCTGGGACCACAACTCGGGGCTGAACCGGTGTGCCTCCGGCAGCCGCTGGTCGTCGCGGTGGAAGAACGGCGCGAAGATGACCAGCCCGGTGCCGGCCGGCAGGGAGCCGTTGCGCCAGCCCGTCCGGGCGGTCGTGTCCCGCAGGATCAGTGGCGTGGTGGGCCACAGGCGCAGCGACTCCAGGACGGCCGCACGCAGGGCGGGCAGCTCCGGATCGTCCAGGCCCTGGGTTCGGGCGTCCTCGACGGCGCCGGGATGAGAGGTCAGCAGTGCCAGCGCCCGGAAGGTGGCCCAGGCCTCGGCGTCGAAGGCGAACAACCACTGCGGCACCTGCTGGTGCGGCACGGTCTCCGGACCCGCCGGAGTCTGCGCGACCATGGCCGCGAGGCTGCCCGGTTCGGCGCGTTCGACGTAGTCCATCAGCCGGCGTAGGAACCGGTTCCGTCTGCGCCGGTCCTGGGGGAGGAGATAGGAGAAGTTCGCGCGGGCGCGCAGCCGGCGGAGGTCCTCGGTGACCTGCTCGTCCTCCCGGGCGCCGTCACCCAGCACGATGCGCCGGACCATGCGTCCCCACATCACCGCGAAGGCATCCCAGTCCAGCACCCCGGTGAACTGGGCGTGGCCCAGCAGCGCGGAGACCTCCTCGGTGATCACGGAGGTCATCGCCTCGGCGTGCTGGTGGACCGGGCGGTCCGATTCGAGGACCTGCTCGTTGAAGGGCCGCCGGGACTGGCGTTGCTCGGCGAACGAAACCAGGGATCCGGCCGGCTGGAAGTGGTTCAGGGCCCCGCGCTTCTCCAGGCTGGCAGGGGAGAAGGGCGTGGGCGTCTCGTTGAGGCCCCGGTGGACGTCGGCCGGGTCCAGCAGCAGGGCCATCCGCCGCCCGGGCAGGCGCAGCTGCACCGGTCCGGGGCCGTACCGCTCCTTCAGGCGCTGCATCTCGGTCACCCCGGCGGCGTCGGCGTCGAGGCGCTCGGCCAGCCCGACGGCGGCGGGCCGGCGCACGATCGGGCCCTTGAGTACCGGGCTCAACAGCACTCGGGACAGGACCCGCGCGTGGTCGGCGGGCCCCAGG
>DATBUG010000032.1:0-6390 GCA_036516315.1 Citricoccus sp. | reverse complement strand
GAGGGGGCGCGGTCGGTCCAGGACGTGCTGGCCCGCCGGCTGCGCGCGGCCTTCGAGGCCGACGACGGCGGTGCGGCGGCCGCCGGGCCCGTCGCCGAGCTGATGGCTCCGCTGCTGGACTGGGACGCCCGGCGGGCCTCGGCCGAGGCGGAACGGTACCGCGACTGGGTCGCGGTGCAGCGGGCCACGCAGGACGCGGAGACGGACGAGGCCGCCCACGCGCTGCTCGAGGACGCCGCGCGGCGGACCGCCCGGGACGGCGGCCGCTGACGGTTCCGCCGTGGGTGGCCCCTGACCGGCGAGTTCTACACGGAGTAGAGAAACCGCGTAGGCTTGACGGGTGCTGAAGACCGCCCTGAGACCCATCTGGATCGCCGGACTGCTCCTGGCGCTCGTGGTGTCCGGCGTCTTCGTCCTGCTCGGCAAGTGGCAGATGGACAACGCCGCCTCGGCCCCGCCCCCGCTGACCCAGACCGAGACCCCCGTCCCGCTGACCGAGCACTTCCGGCCCGGCGCGGCCATGCTCGGCACCCAGGCCGACCAGGTGGTCACCATGACCGGCCGGTTCGTCCCGGACACGGACGTGTTCGTGCACCCGCGGCTGCAGGGTGACCAGGAGGGCTACTGGGCCGTCACCGCCTTCGCCGTGGACGGCGCCCCGGACGGGGAGGCCATCCCCGTCGTCCGGGGCTGGACGGAGGACCCCGCGCGCACCGACCCGGCCCCGGAGGGCCCGGTGTACGTCAGCGGCCGCCTGATGCCGGCCGAGGGCCCGCACCCGCAGGGCAGCGCCCGCACCGCGCACGGCCACGTGCTGGAGAACCTCGCCACGGCGGAACTGGTCAACCTGTGGGACATGCCCGCCTACGCCGGGTTCGTCGTCGCCTTCGACGTCATGGCCTCGCCGGCCGCGGCCGGTGGCCAGCAGGTCGGGGCGAAGGCGCCCGGTGGCGACCTGGCCCCCGTCACGGTGGGGCCCCAGCCCCAGGAGACGACCTACAACTGGATGAACGTCTTCTACGCCATCGAGTGGGTGGTCTTCGCCGGCTTCGCCCTCTACCTGTGGTGGCGTTTCCTCCGCGACGACGTGAACCGCGAACGCGAGGAGGCCGAACTCGACCGCCGCTGGGCCGAGGCGTGGCGGGCCCGCGAGCTGGAACGGCGACGGGCCGAGGCCGCCGAGGCCAAGCGCCGGGCCATCGAGGAGTACGAGCGTTACCACGGGGAACCGGCCGCATCCGCCCGGGCCCCGCAATCCCCGCAATCCCAGGAGAAGCAGTGACCAGACCGGACCAGCAGCCCCCGGTAGACCCCAACACCCTGCCCGACCCCGAGGACATCACCGAGGAGGACCTGCCCGAGCCGCCGCCGCGGCCCGGACGCCAGGCGCCGCGGCGGTTCGCCGGGACCCACCAGCAGATCCGCTCTGCGCTGACCATGTACAAGGTCTGCGCCTGGATCACCGGCATCATGCTGCTGCTGCTCGTGGTCGAGATGATCTTCCGCTACGGCTTCAACGAATTCCTCTACGCCGGCGGGACCACGCTCAGCGGTGAGGCCAACGTCCTCTCGTTCCAGCCGGTCGACTCCGTCACGGATGGGTTCAACATCTCCATCGCCGTGCTGATCGCCCACGGCTGGCTCTACGTGGTCTACCTCGTGGCCGCCTTCCGCCTGTGGTCCCTCATGCGCTGGCACGGCATGCAGCTGCTGCTGATCGCCGGCGGCGGCGTGGTGCCGTTCCTGTCCTTCATCGTGGAGAAGCGCGTGCACCGCGAGACCCTCCAGGAACTGCGCGAGCACCCCGAGGCCGTCCGGCGCTACTGAGCGGCGGCCGTTTGGACCACAGCACGACGCCCGGCGGGATCACTCCCGCCGGGCGTCGTGCTGTGTGGATCCGGCCTCAGGTCAGCCCAGGGCCGGGGCCATGGCCCGGACGGGGGCCGCGGCCCCCGGGGCGGAGCCGGGCAGCTCGGTGCCGCGCAGGGAGACCCCCGCGGTCTCCCGCATGAACCGCACGGCCACGAGCCCGACGAGGCAGGCGCCCATCATGTAGAACGCCGGCACCAGCGGGGAGCCGGTGGAGTCGATCAGGGCCTCGTTGGCCAGCGGTGCGGTGCCGCCGAAGGCGGCCGTGGCGACGTTGTAGGTGATGGCGAAGCCGGCGAAGCGCACCTGGGTGGGGAACATGGCCGGGAAGGTGGCCGAGACGGTGGCCAGCTGCGGGATGAACAGCAGGCCCAGGACGGTGAAGCCCAGCAGCGCCCACCAGAAGCCGTTGGCCATGAGCATGTACATCGGCACGGCCAGGACGAACAGGCCGATCAGGGAGGCGTACCACATCGGCTTGCGGCCGACCCGGTCGGAGATCGCCCCGCCGAAGGGGACCACCAGCATCATGGCGAACTGGGCGACGAACATGATGGTCAGCACGGTCTGCGAGCTCATGCCCGTCTGGCCCTCCAAGTAGGTGGGCATGTAGCTCAGCAGGGTGTAGTGCACCACGTTCAGGGCCACGACCAGCCCGGCCATCACCAGCATCGGGCGCCAGTAGTGGGTCACCAGGTCCTTGAGCGCGGTGCCGGCGGAGGACTCGGTCTGGCCGGTCTCCTCCAGCTCGAGGAAGACGGGCGAGTCGGAGAGCTTGGCGCGCAGGTAGAGGCCGATCAGGCCCATCGGCCCGGCGATCAGGAACGGGATGCGCCAGCCCCACTCGGCCATGTTCGCCTCACCGATGGCCATGCCGGCCAGCAGCACGACGAGCGAGCCGAACGCGAACCCGCCCAGGGTGCCGACCTCCAGGAAGCTGCCGTAGAAGCCGCGCTTGCGGTCCGGGGCGTACTCGGCCATGAACGTGGCCGCCCCGCCGTACTCGCCGCCGGTGGAGAAGCCCTGCACCATGCGCAACAGCACCAGCAGGATCGGTGCCACGATCCCGATCGTGGAGAAGGTGGGCAGCAGGCCGATGCAGAAGGTCGCCCCGGCCATGAGGATGATGGTCAGGGCCAGCACGCGCTTGCGGCCGAACCGGTCCCCGAGCGGGCCCCAGAACAGCCCGCCCAGCGGGCGCACCAGGAAGGACAGGGCGAAGGTGCTCAGCGCCAGCAGGGTGCCGGCCTCACCGGGGAAGAAGTTCTGGGTGAGGTAGACGATCGAGACGGCGTAGACGCCGTAGTCGAACCACTCGGTGGCGTTGCCGACGGCCGAGGCCGTCACGGCGCGGTTGATGGTCTTGGCGTCCGGAGCCTCCGGTGGCACCGGGGCGGTGCGCCGGTCCGTGCGGCCATCCGGCCGCGCGGTGACCTGGGGCGTGTAGTCGAGAGTTGTCATGACAGCCTTCTGGTGGTGACGGCGCACGGCGGCGCCAGGGGTGGGAGTGATGGAGGTCAAGCGTGGTGGGTGGGGCCGGTCGCGTGCTGCGGCCGGCCCCGTCAGGGGGTGAGCGTGCTCAGGGTGAGCGTGCTCAGGGGGTGAGCGTGCGCAGGGCGGTGAGGACGTAGGCCCGGGCGGCGAGGACGAGTTCGTCCACGCCCACGGACTCGTCCATCTGGTGGGCCTGGTCGTTGAGCCCGCCGGGGCCCATCACGACGGTCGGCACCCCGAACCGCTGGGCGATGAACCCGCCGTCGCAGGCCGCGGTCCAGCCACCGATGTCCCCGGGGCCGCCGACGTCCTGCACGGCTCCGTGCACCGCCGTGACCAGCGGGTGGTCCTGGGGGGTGCGGAAGCCGGGCATGGACATCGTGACGGTGCCCTGGATGGAGATGCCGTCCCCGATGATGCCGTCCTGCCCGGCCGCGGCCAGCAGGGCGGCGAGGATCTGCTCGGGGTCCTCACCGGGCATCAGCCGCCGGTCGATCCACAACCGGCACTCCGGGGCGACGGTGGAGGTGGCCTGCCCGCCCTCGATGCGCCCGACGTTCCAGGTCGCGGCCCCCAGCAGGGGGTCACGGGTGCGGGCGTGCTCCTGGTGGTCGGCGCGGATCAGGGCCAGCAGCCGCGAGGCGGCATCGATGGCGTTGCGTCCGTCCTCGGGCCGTCCGGAGTGGGCCGGCACGCCGGTGACGGTCAGCTCGAGGTAGGCGTCCCCGCGGCAGGCCACCACCGTCTGCAGGTCGGTGGGCTCAGCGACGACGCACCCGGCGAACTCCCGGCCCAGCCCGCGCTCGGTGAGGTGGCGGATGCCGATCCCGGTCTCCTCCTCGTCCACGGTGCAGGCCAGGCGCACCGGTCCGGCCAGGGGCACCCCGGCCCGGCGCAGCGCGTCCATGGCCACGACCGCGGCGGCCAGCCCGCCCTTCATGTCCGTGGCGCCACGGCCGTAGACCCGGCCGCCGTCGACGACGGAGCGGAACGGCTCGCGGGTCCAGCCGACCCCGGCGGGCACGACGTCGGAATGGCCCAGGAACAGCAGCCCGGGCCCGTCACCGACGACGCCACCGGGGGCCAGTTCGAGGTCCACGTTCGGCCGCTGGGGGGCGACCTCGTCGCGGGTAACCCGCAGTCCGCGTGCCGCGCCGGCGGCCTCGAGGACCCGGACGGTCTGCTCTTCGGTGCCCCCGGGGTTCTCGCCGCCAGCATCCACCAGCGCCCGGGTCAGGTCCACCAGGCCGGCCACGTCGATGAGGTCCAGCACGGCCTGCTCGTGGGGGGCGCAGGCGGGGCGGTCCAGCGTCATGCCGGTCACTTCCGCACCAGCTGCCGCGGGAAGGCGGTGAAGGTCTCCACGCCGGTGGAGCTCACGCGCACGGACTCGGAGACCTCGTAGCCGTACCCGGTCATCCACATCCCGCAGATCACGTGGAAGGTCATGTTCTCGGCCAGCACGGTCTCGTCATCGGCCCGGATGCTGATGGTGCGTTCGCCCCAGTCCGGGGGATACGCCACGCCGATCGAGTAACCCAGCCGGCTGGGCTTCTCCAGTCCGTACTCGGCCAGGGTCAGGTTCCAGGTGCGGGAGAGCTCCCGGACGGGGACGCCGGGGGCAGTCACGTCCAGCACGGCCTGCAGCCCGGTGGCCACGGCCTCCTCCAGCAGCAGCAGGTCGCTGGGCGGGGTGCCGAGCATGACCGTGCGCGCCAGCGGCACGTGGTAGCGCCGGTGCGCACCGGCCAGTTCCACCACGACGGCGTCCCCGTTCTGCAGGACGCGGTCCGACCAGGTCAGGTGCGGGGTGTCGGCGCTGCGCCCGGTGGGCAGCATCGGCACGATCGCGGGGAAGTCACCGAAGGCCTCGGCGTCCCCGGCGGCCTGCGCGGCCGCGATCCGGGAGGCGACGATGTGCTGGGGCACGCCGGGCTCGATCGCGTCGATCGCCGCCTGCATGGCGGCGGTGGTGACCCGCGAGGCGGCGCGCATGTACTGGATCTCGGCCTCGGACTTCACCGAGCGCACCCAGTTCACCAGCTCGAAGCTGTCCACGAGGGTCCACTCCGGCAGGGCGTTGACCAGGGCCCGGTAGGCCTTGGGGGAGAAGAAGTGGGCGTCCATCTCCAGGCCGATGCACCCCCGGGCCGCGGGGGCCACGAGACCGCGGCGGCGCAGGGCCTGGGCCACCCAGTCGAAGGGGTGCACGTGGGGCTGGTGCACGTACTGCTCGGGGTAGCCGACGATCTGGTCCTCCGGCAGCCACGAGGTGCGGAACGCCCCCTGGGCGTCCATCTCCCGCAGGAACAGGAACATGGATCCCTCCAGGGGCACGAAGAGCACCTGCGGGGTGTAGAAGGACCAGGCGTCGTACCCGGTCAGGTAGAAGATGTTGGCCGGATCGGCCACGAGCAGGGCGCTCAGGCCCTGACGGGCCATCCGTTCGCGGACGGAGAGCAGCCGCTGGGCGTACTCGTCCATGGCGAACAGCGCGCCGCGGACATCGGGGTCCGCGGACGGGACGGCCGGCAGCGGTGCGGCCGCGGCCGGCACGGCAGCCGGGGGAGCGGTGAGCGCCTGGGCGGGGGTGGACGACGGCGGCGTGTCAGCCGGCGCCGGAACGGTCGGGACGGGGGCGGTGGTGGCGGTGTCCGGGGGGAGGACACCGTGGAGACGGGTATTCAGCACGCCATATTTCTAGGCGCCGCGCCCGGGCTTGTCTGTACGGGCGAGTACTCGATCGGCACCCACCCCTCGTGACGACCGTCCGGCCCGGGGTGGCCGGGGGGTTTCGGGGGTCTGTCCCGCGCCCTGCCGCGCAGGACGGGACCCGGTACGCCATACTCGGTCCCCACGTGGATCGTCGCCGGCCGGGTGCGTGCCCTACTCGACACCCGGGGGTGCGGGCGCTCCGGGAACGGCACGGCCGGCGGCCGGGCGTCCCCGAGGGGCGGTCCGCAGGGGCGCAGGGCCCCGAGTACCGCTCAGGACACGGGGACGGGGCGGGGGCGGACGAGGGCCAGC
>DATBUG010000031.1:0-2789 GCA_036516315.1 Citricoccus sp. | reverse complement strand
GAGGATGAGCCGCACCAGCTGGTGCGGGAAGACCAGCGGCGAGAGCGACCACACGGTGTCCGCCCGCTCGTGCACGGAGGCGTCCACCCCGTAGGCCCCGCCGATGACGAGCGTGACCTGCCGGCCGGCGTCGAACCGGTCCTGGAGGTGGCGGGACAGGCCGGGGGAGTCGAAGGCGCGGCCCCGTTCGTCGAGCAGGATCAGGTGGTCGCGCTCTCCTGCCTTGGCCAGGATCCGGGCGGACTCCTCGGCCCGGGCCGCGTCGCCCTCCCGGGAGGAGTGGGGCAGCAGCTGCCAGGACAGGTCGAAGGGCTTCTTGAGCCGCTTGACGTAGCGGTCGATCCCCTCGGACACCCAGGACTCATGCTTCTTGCCCACCGCCAGGATCCTCACGCTCATGCCTCCATCCTGACAGCATCCGTGCCTGGGCCACCGGTCCACCTACCCTGGGAGGACGACCCCGAGGGCCGGCCCGGTCCAGGAAAGGACCCGCATGGACGACCGTACCGAGACGCCCGCGCGCCTCCGGCCCGCGGCGCGGCCGGGGCGCCGCACCCTGGCCCGGGTACTCGCCGCCGTCGTCCTGGTGGTGCTGCTCGCCGTCGCCGTCCCGGCCCTGCTGAGTCACCTGCGGGCGCCGGCCGGACGGGATCTGCCGAAGGGCGCCCACGCCACCCTCGGACTGGAGTACGCCGTCCTGCCGGGCAACGCGGGCACCCTGGACCTCTTCGTGCCCCGGCGGGGCGAGGGGCCCTTCCCGGTAGTGCTGTGGAGCCAGGGCTCGGGCTGGACCTCGGACCGGGGCAACCTCGGCGGGGAGCCGGTGGCCGAGGAACTCGTGGAGCGTGGCTACGCCGTCGCGCTGTTCTCGGTGCGCAGCTCCGAACAGGCGGTCTTCCCGGCCCAAGTGCACGACGCCAAGGCCGCCGTGCGCTTCGTGCGCGCCCACGCCGATGAGTACGGGCTCGATCCGGAGCGGATCGTGGCCGCGGGAAACTCCTCGGGCGGTTGGGTCGCCACCATGCTGGGCGTGACGTCCAACGAGCCCGCGCTGGAGGGCTCCCTCGGGGTGACCGGGGTGTCCTCGCGGGTGGACGCGGTGGTGAACTTCTTCGCCCCCGTCGATTTCCTCACCATCACCTCACAGATGCTCCCCGGTGCGTGCGAGCGGTTCAACGAGTCCTACGGGGTCACCCACTGCCACGACGACCTGCAGGCCTTCGAGTCCCGGCTGATCGGGGCCTCCACGCTGCACCACCCGGACCTGGCGCTCGCCGCGAGTCCGCTGGCCTACATCGACGCCGGAGACCCGCCCACGCTGATCGCCCACGGCACCGCCGACTGGGTGGTCCCGTACGAGCAGAGCTCCGTGCTCTTCGCCGCCCTGGCGGCCGGAGGGGTGCCGACGGCCTACTACGAGGTGGCCGAGGTCGGACACGACTTCCGGTTCGCCGGGTCCACCTCCGTGCTGGACACGGAGGTGGACTCGGCCCACCTGGAACCGGCACCGGCGCCGGGCCAGCAACTGACGTGGGACGTCATCGCGAACTTCCTGGACCGGCAACTGGACAGGTAGCCGACACCGGTCAGCAGGACGGCACGAGGTCGAACACGCCCTCCGAGGACTCGCTCAGGCTGGTCACCGTGGCGTCGCCCTGGCCCAGGTAGTCCTGGGAGCCGACGGCGTAGTACGGGTTATAGGGGTGGACGCCGTAGGAGGTGGCGCGGCGGGCGGCCTCGTGCTCCGCGTTGGAGGCGGTGACGCACTGCTCCGGCCCCTCGGTCGGTTGCGCAGTGGGCTCCGGGTCCTCCGTGGGGGCCGGCTCCTCGGTCGGCGTGGGCTCCTCGGTCGGCGTGGGCCCCTCCGTGGGTTCCGGCCCCTCGGTGGGCGGCGGACCGGCGCGGCGGTTGTTCTCGACGAAGAACGCGGTCACGTACGCCGGGTAGTCGATGCTGTTCGTGGAGATGTAGGAGCCTCCCGGTCCACCGCCGGCGGGCCAGTTGTGGCCCAGTCCGGTGTTCTGGACCAGGGACACCCGGGGTCCGTCCGCATCCGCGTACAGGGTTCCGGTCCCGGCCGTGTTGGCCCCGTCCAGCCCGGAGAGGGAGAACGAGGACGTCGACGAGGCCCCGTAGAGGCCCGCCATGATCTCGGCGTTGAGCTGGTTGTACCCGGGGGCCACCACGGAGTCGTTGCTGCCGTAGACGACCGAGGTCAGTTGCGTCTCGAATGACAGCTCCGCCGATCCGGCGAAGGAGCGGCACGTGGAGGTGCCCTGCGCCTCGGACGTCGCCACGTAGGAGATCTGGCCCGAGGTGGTGCCGACCGTCGGGCCGGCGTTGATCCCGATGCCCGCGAAGACGTCCGGGGCCAGGCAGCCCATGACCATCGTCTGGCCGCCACCCGAGCTCAGCCCGGACAGGTACACCTGGTCCTCGTCCAGCCCCAGCTCCGTCCGGGCGGTCAGGGCGGAGACGAGGTCCAGCAGGTTGTCGTCGTGCCGGGCGGGAGCGGTGCGCGAGTGGTGGGTGTCGTAGTAGTCCCAGCACCCGAGCAACACCCCGCCGTTCGGTGCGGCCGGGACCGCCACGACCATGCCGTACTCGTCGGCCGCGGCCGCCCAGTTGCCGCCGTTGCGCAGGTCCGTGGCCTTCTGCACGCAACCGTGCAGGCTGACCATCAGGGCGCGGCCGTCCGGGTGGGCCGGGGCCGTCTCGGGAACGTACAGGTTCACGCTCATCCCGGCGATGGTCTCGGTGGTCCAGTCCCCGGTGGCCTCGCCGTCGTC
>DATBUG010000030.1:0-2006 GCA_036516315.1 Citricoccus sp. | reverse complement strand
CGGCCCGGGGGCTGCCGCAGGACCGGTTGCGGCGGATCGGGCTGCTCAGCTACGGCTCCCAGCTGCGCCGGTACTTCTCCCGGTTCTTCCCGCAGGTGCTGGGGCCGGCCGTGCTCTCGGTCGTCCCGGCACCCCCACCCGAGACGGGCGGCCGGGACCCCTGGCCGCCGGTGGTGGCCGACGAGGTCGCGGCGGAGGATCGCGCCGGATGGTGGTCCGTGCCCGTGGTGCGATTGCGGGCCCCCGGGTCGCTGTGGTGGGTCTTGCGGGACCGGTGGACCAACCTGCACCGGCCCACGGACCCGCTCGGTTTCACGGTGCGCTACGGCGACCAGGCGCCGGCGGACGGCATGGACGTCCAGGCCGAGGAGTTCGTCCGGGGTGCGTACCAGTTCACGGTGGCCACGCACCAGGGGTACCTGGAGTCCGCGGCCTATGCCCGGGCCCTCGAGGCCTTGGTGGGACGTCTGGGCCGGCCGCCGCGGAGCCCCTGAACCGCGCCGTGACCCGGAGGGTCTGTCCGATGGTGCCGCTGCCCGGCGGCGAATCAGGACCTTTGGCCACTAGCTGGCGTGGAACGGGCGCCCGTATCCTGAAGGAGCCCTATGAGACGGTGCACACGGACTGGAGAGATGGAACAAGCCCGGGGGGATACGGGCCCATCGTTCCTCAGTCCTTCAGGAGGCGGTTGCTCAGCAACCGCCTCCTGACTCGTTAACGCGCAGGGTCCAGGACGTCGCATGGTCCGGGAGGCTCCAGGATCCGGTCACAGGCCGGTCTTGATGGAACACGGGGCGGATCCATGGAACGCTCGGGGACATGCGAGAGCTCGTGGTCCTCGGCACCGCCTCCCAGGTCCCCACCCGCACGCGGAACCAGAACGGGTACCTGCTGCTCTGGGACGGCGAGGGGCTGCTGTTCGATCCCGGGGAGGGCACACAGCGGCAGATGATCCACGCCGGCGTCTCGGCGAGCCAGATCACGCGCATCTGCCTGACCCACGTCCACGGCGACCACTGCTACGGCCTGCCCGGTGTCCTGTCCCGGATGGCCCTGGACGGGGTGGAGCGGCCCGTGCCGGTGCACTACCCGGCGAGCGGCGAGGCCGTGGTGCGTGCCCTGGTCCAGGTCGCCTCGGGCGGGCTCGACGTCCGACTGCACCCGCACGGCTCCGCCGGCGAGGTGGCCCCGGGACTCGAGGTGCGGGCGCTGGACCACCGGATCGAGGCCTACGGGTACCGGTACGGCGAACCGGACGGGCGCACGCTGGACCCCGAACGCCTGGCGGCGGCGGGCATCATGGGCCCGGACGTCGGACGGCTGGCCCGTATGGGCGAGCTCGGCGGGGTCAGGCTGGAGGAGGTCAGCCGCGTCCGTCCCGGCCAACGGGTCGCCGTCGTGATGGACACCGGGCCGTGTCCCGGCGCCGAGGAGCTGGCCGCAGGGGCGGACCTGCTCCTGGCCGAATCCACCTTCGCCGATGTGCATGCGGACCTGGCGCGGCAGTACCGGCACCTCACGGCCGGCCAGGCCGGCGCCCTGGCGGCCGCCGGCGGGGCCCGCACTCTGGTGCTGACCCACTTCTCCTCCCGGTACCAGGACCTGGAGCCGTTGCGCGCCGAGGCGCAGGCGCAAGCCGGGGGGCGTGACGTCCGGATCGCACGGGACCTGGACCGGATCAGCCTGCCGCGGCGGCGCTCACGACGTTCCTGATCCTGCGGCCTGTCCCGCCTCCGGTGCGGGCACGGGCGGGTCGGGTTCCCACCGCAGCAGGTCCCCGGGCTGGCAGTCCAGCGCCTCGCATAGCGCCTCCAGGGTGGTGAACCGCACCGCCTTGGCCCGGCCGTTCTTCAGCACGGCCAGGTTAGCCGGGGTGATGCCGACCCGCTCGGCCAGCGTGCCCACGGCCATCTTGCGCCGGGCGAGCATGACGTCGATGTCCACCACGATGGGCATCAGATCACCTCGTCGAGCTCGGAGCGCAGCGCGCGGGCCTCGGCGTCCCG